>DATKFK010001178.1:0-8296 GCA_035544375.1 Thermoanaerobaculia bacterium | reverse complement strand
CGCCATCCTTTTTAAGGCTAAGTGTCTGAAAACACTAGATCAGCCTTCGGCGAACTGCGGAAGTTGGGCTAGATGCCACCAGATCTCTATCAAGATGGGCCTGGGCGCGTGACTCTTGCCGGCTTACGCTATTATTTGCCTTCAAGACGTGCCATCCCGTGATCCAGGGGCCGTCGGCCAACCTTCACTGTTAATGTGCTTACTGCATCTCTTTAGAGGCCGGTAGCCGCGATGCCTACAACGAGACAGGAGCTACTTGACAAGTTGGCCCGTGAGCAAGCACGCCTGGCCGAGATTGATCGACAGCGCGAGGCTACCCGTTCCAGGATGGAGTCTCTGCGCGAAGAGCTCGCGGTCTTACCTTCCCTCGAGCCAACCGGATCTGTCTTGCCGGTGGTCCCGAATCCGGAACCTAGCCGCCCAGTCCGACAGGCGACCTTGGGCGTAGCGGCGCCCATGACCAGGCTCGGAGACGCCCGGGTGCCGACGACGCCCATAGAGAAGGTCCGGCTCTTTCGAGCGCTCTTCAAGGGTCGTGAAGGCATCTTTCCCACGAGATTCGTGAGCAAGAAAACCGGGAAGCCCGGCTATGCCCCCGCCTGTGCGAACAAGTTCGTTCGAGGACTCTGTGAGCTCCCGAAGATCAGGTGCGGCGAATGCTCAAATCAGGCGTTCATCCCGTTCGATGATCAGATTGTCATCGATCACCTCCGCGGACGCAAGGTGGTTGGCATTTACCCGTTGCTCGAAGATGAAACCTGCTGGTTTCTCGCGGTCGATTTTGACAAGACCTCGTGGCAGGACGATGTCGACGCCTTTGTCGAGACAAGTCGAGCAATGGAAGCAGCTTGCCGGTGTCCCCGAGGGCGAGGAGCGACTTGTGCTCGCAACCGGCCGCTACCTCGGCGAAGGGTTCGACGACGCACGGCTCGACACTCTTTTTCTGGCGATGCCCTTTTCATGGAAGGGCACATTGGTGCAATACGCCGGCCGGTTCCATCGGCTTCATCCCAAGAAGGTTGAGGTTCGCATTTTCGACTATGTCGATCGAGAGGTGCCGATGCTTGTGCGCATGTTCGAGAAGCGATTGCGGGCATACCGGGCGATCGGATACGGCCGCGGCGAGGCGCCGCTTGGCTACGCGGAGGTGATCGACGAGCCAACGGTCGAGTATGACCAGGATGCGCTTCGCCACTTCGAGGAGTCAGCGTGACAGTGAGACCCGGTACACAGAAGAAGTCTGGGCAGGGCCGGCAACACAGGGTAACCGCATCCAATCTCGACAAGCTGATCGAGGAAGCCATCGTTGATTGCTACAACGGGTCCGAGCAGATAGGCGGCTTCTACTCGATGCTTGAGGACAACCTCGACCTACCCTTTCAGACCGAGATCCTCGGCGTGCGCGTTACGGTCGAGCGTATCGACTTGACCGACGAGGAGGAGATCGTGGCCATCTGCAGGCGAGACCGAGTTCGGCAGGCAATCTCTCTTCTTGAGCTACCGATTCCGGTTCCACCGCCCCAGGGAGCGGAGTGGATCGAGGCCTTCCGGCGCTGGGCGCGGGGAGGTCGGTGACCTGCGAGGCACGCTATGCTTCTGCCAGGAAGCGCCTAAGCGCTTCCCGGACCAGCGACGACTCTGGCCGTCGCTCCGTTTCCGCCCGCAACCGTAACGCCTCCGCTTCGGCCTCGTTCAACCAGATCGACACCACCGAGCCCACCGCGTCGCGCTGTTGCATCGAGACGATCTGCTTGCGGTACCAGGCTCTCGCGTCGGTCAAGCGCTGGAAGCTCTTCGAGGCCTCGCCAACTCCCTTCACCCGTGCACGCGCGAGGTAGACTACTTTCCCGCTCTCGTGGGTGCGCTGGTAGATCCCCGGATAGCGGGTCTTCTTGTCCTTGAACATGTCGGCCTCGCTCTCCGCGTTGTCATAATAGTGTCACAGCGAGACGAGAGGCCGTCAATATGGCAGTGCTAAGTGCTTGATTCTATTGGTGGGCCGTCGGGGGGTCGAACCCCGGACCTTCGGATTAAAAGTCCGCTGCTCTACCAACTGAGCTAACGGCCCCCCGGAGGCGGAGTATAGCTTGTGGCGGGAACCCGACGATGCGTTGGGAGGATGGGCGCAGCCTTCGAGCAGACCTCGGGGGTCGCATGCTGGCTGGAAGGGGTCCCGGGGGGGCCAGTTGGTTCCGACGCTATCTCAGCAGGACGAAGCGGCCGCCGTCGGTGCACATGATCACCAGGTTCATCACCACCAGCATCAGGTCGTAGTGCCAGCCGTGGGTCTTCTCGCCCCAGAAGCCGGTGTGCCAGACGAAGATCTTCTTCTGGATGGCTCCCAGCATCAGGAGGATCAGCCCCAGGGCGGCGAGCTGGGTGAGGACGCCAACGGCGACCCCCAGCGCTCCCAGGGTCTCGGCGGCGCCGAGAAAGATCGTGAAGCCCTTGCTCATGCCGATGCTCTGGCTCCTGGCCTGCGGGTCCTTCAGATGATTCCAGCCGCTGCTCCCGAAGACCACCGCCACCATCAACCGCATCAGCAAGAGCGCCAGATCCGTGAAATCCGCGAGGCCTGGAAACATGGATCCCCCCTCCCGACGATTGATCATCCCATGGGCGCCGGCGAGACCTCAAGGCGCCGGTCCCCGGGTTGTTCGCTACGCCTCGCTGAGCTGCTCCTGGCGCGCCGGACGCTGCTCCCGATTCTTGAAGACCTTGTCGTAGTTGTGCGAGAGCGCGATCGAGAGGTCGCCCAGGGGGTTCCTCGCTCCCGGATTGCCGAAGAGGATCTCGTTGAAACGCCGCCGCTTGGCCTCTTTCGTCGCCACCAGGTAGCGGGCGAAGCACCAGGCGACCCGCAGGCGGGCGGACCAGTCGGCCCACTCGATGTTCTTCCACAGGTAGAAAACGTTGAAGTTGCGGTAGTCGAGCTGGGCCAGGTAGAAGAGATAGACCAGCATCGAGTTGATGCGGTAGTAGCGGTCCACGGCGCGATGGTAGGGCTCGAGCGCCGCGAGGTCTCCGGGCTCCTGGTCCAGCAGCTTGTCGAGGGGGTCGATCAGGGCATAGGCGCTGTTGAAGGCGACCTGCAGGCCGGTCGAGAAGATCGGGTCGATGAAGCCGGCGCTGTCGCCGACGATCACCCAATGGTCGCCGTAGTAGCGGTTGGAGCGGTACGAGTAGTCGCGCACCACCCGGAACTTCTCGACGGTCTTGAGCTCCGGGCTGCGCACCAGCTCGCCGACCACCGGGATGTCCTGGGTGTACTCGTAGAAGATCTGCTCGAGGGACTTGGTCTGCGCCTCCCTCTTGACCGTCTGCTGGCTGAGGACGACGCCGAGCGACAGGGTGTCCTTGGCAATGGGGAGATACCAGGCCCAGTCGCGGCGGTTGCGGTGAACACAGAGCTTGAAATTGAGCTCGGTGTCGCCGTTCTTCACCCCGGTGTTGCCCCGCCAGTGCGAGAAGATCGCCATCTTGTTCTCGAGCAGCGGGTCGTTGTGCCAGTTGTCCTTGAGCTGGTGATTGATCAGCGCCCCCTGCCCGGAGGCATCGACGATCCAACGCGCGTCGGCCCGCTCGAGCTTCTCGGACGGGCCGTGGGAATAGTCCTTGTACTCGACCCCCACCGCGCGGCCGTGCTCGAAGATCACGCGCTTGACCAGGTGCTCTTCGCGCACGTCGACGCCGTGGCCGCGGGCGGAATCGAGCAGCACCTTGTCCAGGCGGCTGCGGGCCATCTGGAAGGCCCATCGCTGCGGCTCGTTGCGCTCGCGGAAGAAGTACACCGGGACCGTGCGGTCCCAGTGCACGAACTCGAGCCCCTTCTTCTCGACCTCGTTCATCGCCGCCAGCTCGTCGAAGACGCCCAGCTGCTTGAAGACGGTGAAGCCGAAGGCGGTGATCGATTCGCCGATGTGGAAGCGCGGAAACTTCTCGCGCTCGAGCAGCAGGACCTTGCGCCCGCGTTGCGCAAGCTTGGAGCCGACGGTGGTGCCCGCGGGCCCGCCGCCGATGACGATCGCGTCGAAAGTTTCAGTCATGTGCCATTCCCTCTACGGATGTCCTGTTCTCTACTGGTTTGGAGAGACGCCGCCGCCGCGCGCCCCGACCGCCGGCGGCGCCACCGCCGTGGCGGCCGCCTCCGGGCATGGCGCGGCCACACGGCGGCCGGAAACGAGCCGGCGCGCCAGGGCACCGGCCAGCGCCGCGACCGCCGGCGCGCGCATGATGGAGTAGTGGTCGCCGGGCAGGGACTCGATCTCGGCGCCGCCGCCGGCGAGTCGCGTCCAGGCGGCCGCCGGGTGCGGCCGCCCGTTCCGTGCATGCCCAGCCGCCGGCCGGGCGGCAAGCAGCAGCGTCAGCCGGCCGGGGTAGGGCGAGGGCCGGTAGCGGTCGAGCGCCCGGCGAGTGATGCGGAAGAGCTCGAACAGGCGCGCCACCTCGTCGGGTCCCAGCTCGGGCGGCAGCAACCCGGCTTCCTGTGCTGCGGCGGCGAGCCGCGGCAGTGGCATGGACAGATCGACGCTCCGGCTCCAAGCCTCGCCGGGCGCCGCGCCGCCGCGGCCGGCGAGCGCCAAAAGGTCGTAGGCGAACTCCGCCACCAGCCGCGCCTCGGGGACGCCGGGGCCAGGCGCCGCCGCCGCGAGCGGCGCGGGGTCGATCAGCGCCAGGGTCCGCACCTCCTCGCCGGCGGCGCGCAGCTGGCATGCCATCTCGTAGGCGACCGCTCCCCCAAGCGACCAGCCGCCGAGGGCGTAGGGGCCGGCCGGGGCGACGGCGGCGAGCGCCGCAAGATAGTGCGCTGCCAGGCCCTCGACCGTGGCGTCCTCGGCGCCGGCGCCCAGCGCGTCGAGGTCGGGAAGCTGCAGGCCGAAGAAGGGCTGGCCGGGCCCCAGCGCCCGCGCCAGCTCGGCGTAGCAAAGGACGTTGCCGCCTGCCGGATGGACGCAGAAGAAAGCTTGGGCGGATCGGCCGCCCTTCTGCGGTCGGCGCGACGGGCGCGTCGGGGTCAGCTCGACCAGGGCGTGGCGCGCCGGCCTGGCCGGGCCGGCTGCCAGCAGCGACGCCAGCCGCTCGATGGTCGGGGCGCGGAACAGCGACGCCACGGGCAGCTCGCGGCCGAAGCGCTCGCGGATGCGGGCCATGAGGCGGATGGCGAGCAGCGAGTGACCGCCGAGCTCGAAGAAGTCGTCGGTCACCCCGACCGCCGCGCCGCCGCCCGCCGGCGCCGGCGAGATCCCGAGGATCTCCGCCCAGAGGACCGCCAGCAGCTCCTCGACGGGGGTGCGAGGGAGGACGCGGCCCGCCGCGCCGGCACCCTGCGCCGCCAGCGGCTCGGGCAGCGCCGCGCGGTCCAGCTTGCCGTTGGGAGTGAGGGGAAGCCGCTCGAGGACGACGAAGGCGGAGGGGACCATGTAGGACGGCAGCTGCCGCTCGACGAAGGCACGCAGCGATCGGGGATCCGGGGTCGCGAGGCCTCGATCGGTCTGGGGTTGCTTGCCAGCTGGGATCTTGGGGCCGGCCGCGAGCCTGGTGCCGGCAGGGCTCGCCGTGCCGGCCATCGCTTCGGCGTCGGCCGCAATCGCCGGCCTGCCGTTGCCGCGCGGCACCACGTAGGCCACCAGGCGCTTGCCGCCGCCAGCCGGCTCGTCGCGGTCGACGACGGCCGCCTCCCGCACCGCGGGATGGCGGGAGAGCGCGGCCTCGACCTCTCCCAGCTCGAGGCGGAAGCCGCGGACCTTGACCTGGCGGTCGATGCGTCCCAGGAACTCGAGCACCCCATCGGCGCGCCGACGTGCGAGGTCCCCGGTGCGGTAGAGGCGGCCGCCGGCGTCCGCGGTCCCTGCCGCGGCAGCCGCGCCGGCATCACGCCGGCCGCAGAAGGGGTCGGGCACGAAGGCCGCGGCAGTGAGGTCCGGGCGCCCCAGGTAGCCGCGCGCCAGGCAGATGCCGGCGATGCACAGCTCGCCGGCCACGCCCGCGGGCACCTCGCGCCAGGCGCCGTCGAGCACGTACAGCCGCGCCCCGGCGATCGGACGGCCCAGCGGCACCGACGCCGTGGCGACCGCCTCGCCGCGCCACGTCCACTCGGCGACCGAGACCGTGGCCTCGGTCGGACCGTAGCGGGCGATGAACAGAGGACCGGCCCCATCCATCGCCCGGGCAAGGCGGGGCGGCAGATCGGCGGGCACGCGCTCGCCGCCGACCACCAGGCGGCGCAGCGAGCGACAGCGCCTGAAAGGCTCCTCGGCGAGCAGCGCCGGGAGCATGCCCGGAGGGCTGGTGAGGTTGGTCACCTCGCGCTCGGCGACCAGGCGTGCCAGGTAAGGAGGGTCCTGCTGGCGCGCGGGCTCCGGCAGGACCAGGGTCCCGCCCTGCCAGAGGGTACCGAAGATCTCGACCACCGAAACGTCGAACGTGATGCGCGCCCGCATCAACACGCGGGTCTCGCCGTGCAGGTCGGCCGCCAGCTGGTAGCGCAGGCGGTTGACCGCGGCGCGGTGCGAGACGACCACGCCCTTGGGCGTGCCCGTCGAGCCCGAGGTGTAGATGACGTAGGCGGCCTGGTCCGGATGGGCACCGGTCCGCGGCGCGGCGCGGGCGAGGCGCGGGCGCGGCGGCAGCGGACGGCCCTCGCGGTCGAGCACCAGCACCGGCAGGCGCGGCGGCAGCCCTCCCGCGGTGCGTTCCTCGGCGATGGCGAGCGCGGCACCCGAGTCGCCGATCAGCTGGGCCAGCCGTTCCGGCGGGTGGGCAGGGTCGAGCGGCAGGTAGGCGCCCCCGGCCTCGAGGATGGCGAGCAGGCCGGTGACGAGGGCGAACGAAGGCTCGGCGCAAACGCCCACGATCGTCTCGGGGCCGACGCCCATGCCGCGCAGGACCTCGGCCACGCCCGCGGCGCGCGCCGCGAGCTCGCCATAGGTGATCGCGGCCTCGGGCGGCCCGCCGGGCAGGCCCGTGACCAGGGCGATGGCCCGCGGGTCCTGGGCGGCCCGGCGCGCGAAGGGCGCGTGCACCAGAACGTCGCCGCCGGCCTCCCAGGGCGCGGCGGCCGCGCCTCCGACCAGCAACGAGTGTCGCGACCGGCGACCATCGGAGGCGCGACCGCCTGTCGCCTGTCGCGGCCGCCGCGCGACCTCGGTGGCCGTGCGGCATTCCCCTGAGGGCTCTCCTGGCTGGTCGTTCCACTCGATCAGCAGCTGATGGCGCTCGGCGGGCGTGATCCAAGGCGTCTCGGAGAGCCGCCGGCCGGGAGCCGCCGCCACCGCCTCGAGCAGCGCGCGGTAATGGCCCAGCCAGCGCAGGGCCGTGGCCGCGTCGAACAGCGCGGTCTTGTAGACCAGCGTGCCCGAGAGACCGGGCGCGGCATCGCCGTCGTCGTCCTTGTCGCCGTCGCCATTGCCGTCGCCGTTGCGGCCGCCGGCGCCGCCGTCGGCGAGCGTCAGCGATAGATCGAACTTGGCGGTGTGCACCGGAACCGGCACGGACGCGAGCGTCATGCCGGGCACCTGGTGCGCCGGGAACGGCGCGTTCTGCAGCGCGAACATCACCTGGAAGAGCGGCGTCGAGCCGAAGTTGCGCTCCGGCGCCAGCTCCTCGACCAGGCGCTCGAACGGCAGCTCCTGGTGCGCGTAGGCGGCCAGCGTGCTCTCCCGGGTGCGCTGCAGCAGCTCGGCGAACGTCGGATCTCCCGAGAGGTCGGCGCGCAGCACCAGGGTGTTGACGAAGAAGCCGATCAGCCCCTCGATCTCGGTGCGGTCGCGGCCGGCGACCGGCGTGCCGACCGCCAGGTCGAGCTGGCCCGCGAGGCGCCCCAGCAGCGCCTGGAAGGCGGCGAGCAGAACCATGAACGGCGTCGCTCCGGAGGCGACCGCCAGCGTGCGCAGGCGGCCGGCCAGCGCGGCGGGAAGCGACAGCGTGCGGCTGCCGCCGGCGCCGGCAGGGACCGCTTCGCGCGGCCGGTCGGCCGGCAGCTCGAGGCGCGCCGGCAGCGCCGCAAGGCGGTCTCGCCAGTAAGCGATCTCGGCGGCCAGGATCCCGCCGGTGAGCCGCCGCCGCTGCCAGGCCGCGAAGTCCGCGTACTGCACGGGCAGCGCCGGCAATGCCGGCGGCGCCTGGGGGCTTGGCGCCGGACCGCCGGCCAGGGCGGCGTAGGCGGCGGTGAGCTCGCGCACCAGGATGCCCATCGACCACCCGTCGGAGACGATGTGATGCATGGTGCCGAGCCACAGGTGCTCGCGAAAGGCGAGGCGCAGCAGCACCGGCCGGAACAGCGGCCCGCGCCCAAGGT
>DATKFK010001177.1:0-12419 GCA_035544375.1 Thermoanaerobaculia bacterium | reverse complement strand
CACGCCGCACTCGGCGGCGCACGGCTCGACCTCGCCGCCGCTCGCCGCGGTCCTCGAGCGCGAGGGGGAGCGGGTGGCGGCGGTCATCCTCGAGCCGATGCTGCAGGGGGCCGGCGGCATGCTGGTGCAGCCGCCGGCCTTCCTGCGCGAGGTGCGCGAGCTGACCCGCCGCCACGGCGTGCCGCTGATCGCCGACGAGATCCTCACCGGCTTCGGCCGCACCGGCCGCCTGTTCGCCTGCGAGCACGGCCCCATCGCCCCCGACCTCCTCTGCCTGTCGAAGGCGCTGACCGGCGGCTACCTGCCGCTGTCGGCGACGCTGGCCAGCGACGAGATCTATCGCGCGTTCCTCTCGGCGGACCGCGCGCGCACGTTCTTCCACGGCCACTCGTTCACCGCCAACGCCCTGGCCTGCGCCGTGGCGCTCGAGAGCCTGGCACTGTTCGAGGAGGAGGACCGCCTGGCCCGTATCGCGCGCCTCGAGCGGCTGTTCGCCGGCCGCCTGGCGGCGCTGTCCTCCCACCCGGCGGTGGCCGCCGTCCGCCACCTGGGCGGCATGGCGGCCCTCGAGCTGGCGCCTGCCGCGGGCGGCGGCTATCTCGACGACCTGGGGCCGCGGCTGGCGAGCCGGCTCCTCGAGCACGGCCTGCTGCTGCGCCCGCTCGGCAACATCCTGTACCTGCTGCCGCCCTACGTCATCACGGACGCCGAGGCGTCGGCGGCGTTCGACGCCATCGCCGCCGTCCTGGATACCCTGTGACGGCGCGGGACCGAGAAGCAAGAGGAGCATGAAGACGCGGTGAGGATCTATCCCGGCAACGCCTACCCGCTCGGCGCCACCTACGACGGCGCCGGCACCAACTTCGCCGTCTTCTCCGAGGTCGCCGAGCGCGTCGAGCTGTGCTTGTTTGACGAGGACGGCGACGAGACCCGGGTCGAGCTGCCGGAGGTCACCGCGTTCTGCTGGCACGGCTACCTGCCGCAGGTGGGGCCGGGCCAGCGCTACGGTTTTCGCGTGCACGGGCCCTGGGCCCCCGACGATGGCCACAGGTGCCTGCCCGAGAAGCTGCTGCTCGACCCCTATGCCAAGGCGATCGCCGGCCAGGTGGAGTGGAACCCGGCCCTGTTCTCGTACCCGCCAGGCAATCCCGACGGCGAGCCGAACCGGCTCGACAGCGCTCCCTACAGCCCCAAGGCGGTGGTGGTGAACCCCTACTTCGACTGGGGCGACGACCATCCGCCGCGCATCCCGCCGCACGAGTCGGTGATCTACGAGGTGCACGTCAAGGGCTTCACCGTGCGCCACCCCGACGTGCCCGCCGAGCTGCGCGGCACCTACGCCGGCCTTGCCCATCCGGCGGCGATCGCGCACCTGAAGCGGCTGGGAGTGACCGCCGTCGAGCTGATGCCGGTCCACCAGTTCATCCACGACCAGCGCCTGATCGAGCATGGCCTGCGCAACTACTGGGGCTACAACTCGATCGGCTACCTGGCGCCGCACAACGAGTACGCGACGGTCGCCTCCCAGCAAGGGGTCGCTGCGGCGGTCGGCCAGCAGGTGCAGGAGTGGAAGCAGCTGGTCAAGGCGCTGCACCGCGAAGGCATCGAGGTCATCCTGGACGTCGTCTACAACCACACCGCCGAGGGCAACCACCTGGGGCCGACGCTCTGCTTCCGGGGGCTCGACAACGCCGCCTACTACCGCCTGCTGCCGGACCGGCGCCGCTTCTACATGGACTACACCGGCACCGGCAACAGCCTGAACATGCGCCACCCGAACGTGCTGCAGCTGATCATGGACTCGCTGCGCTACTGGGTGGAGGAGATGCACGTCGACGGCTTTCGCTTCGACCTCGCCGCCACCCTCGCCCGCGAGCTGCACGACGTCGATCGCCTGTCGGCCTTCTTCGACATCATCCAGCAGGACCCGGTGGTGCGCCGGGTCAAGCTCATCGCCGAGCCCTGGGACGTCGGCGAAGGCGGCTACCAGGTGGGCAACTTCCCGCCCCTGTGGTCGGAATGGAACGGCAAATACCGCGACACGGTGCGCGACTACTGGCGCGGCGAGGACCGGACGCTCGGCGATTTCGCCAACCGCATCACCGGCAGCTCGGACCTGTATGCATTGACCGGCCGGGTGCCGTCGGCGAGCATCAATTTCGTCACCGCCCACGACGGCTTCACGCTCGCCGACCTGGTGTCGTACAACGAAAAGCATAACGAGGCCAACGGCGAGGACAACCGCGACGGCGAGAGCCACAACCGCTCCTTTAACTGCGGCGTCGAGGGACCGGCCTCCGATCCCCAGGTGCTCGCGCTGCGGCGGCGGCAGCAGCGCAACCTCCTGGCCACCCTGATGCTCTCGCAGGGCATTCCGATGCTGCTCGGCGGCGACGAGATCGGGCGCACCCAGCGCGGCAACAACAACGCCTACTGCCAGGACAACGAGGTCTCCTGGTTCGACTGGCAGTCCGCCGACGAGCAGCTGCTGGCGTTCACCGCCGAGCTGATCGCCCTGCGCCGCAAGCATCCGATTTTCCGGCGGCGGCGCTGGTTCCTCGGCCGCCCGATCCACGGCGCCGGCGTCCAGGACATCGGCTGGTTGAAACCCGACGGCGGCGAGATGAGCGAGAGCGACTGGCGCGAAGGCCAGGCGAAGTCGCTCGGCGTCTTCTTGAACGGCAACGCCATCCAGACCCTCGACGTCCACGGCGAGCCGGTGGTGGACGCGAGCTTCTACATCGCCTGGAACGCCTTCGACCAGGCGCTGCCGTTTCGTTTGCCGGACGGCGCCGCCTGGGGCCGCACGTGGGGGCCTTGGATCACCGTGCTCGACACCGAGACCGGCGAGGTGCACGCGGCCGGCGGCGGCGAGGAGGTGGCCGCCGGCGAGGAGGTGCGAATCGCCGGCCGGTCGGTGCGGCTGTTCAGAAGGCTCGAGGCAGGCCCCGGGAAAAAGTCGCCGTGATCTGCTTGCCCGATGCTTCCTGGCGCACCTCGACGCTGTCGGCGAGGCGCGCCACCGCGCCCAGGCCCGTGCCGAGCCCGCCCCGCTGCGCCATCCTCGCGGGGTCGATCGGTCCGCGGTCGTCGTGACCGTCGAGCATGGCGGTCGCCAGGTCGTGGATCGGCGGTCCCGAGTCGCGCGCCTGGACCGTCAGCACCATGCCCCCGCCGGCGCCCGCGGCGCCGCCGTCTCCCGGCGCGCCGGCCATGCTGGTGACACAGAGCGCGATCTCGCCGCACACCGCGTACTTGACGATGTTGGAGGCGAGCTCCGAGACCACGATCGCCACCTCTCCGGCCCGGCGCGGCTCGACGCCGTGCTCGCGCGCCAGGCGGCGCGCCTGGTGGCGGGTGATCGCCACGTCGCCCCAATCGTTCACCGGGAAGACGCGTATCGCCGGCGCCCTGTGCGCCGCGGGCGCTGCCCTCGCTGTCAGGTCCGCGCTCGCCGCGGCTGTTTCCGTCGCATTCATCAAGTCTCCTCCGGGGTGTGGGCGTCAGGGGCCCGGGGCCTCAGTCCTCGGTCTCGGCGCTCCGGCCGAGGTGGAGCTGCTCGGTCTCTCGCAGGTGGAACTGCAGCGCATCGCGCAGGCTGCGCAGGGTGCGGATGCCGGTCAGGTCGACGCCGATGTGGGTGAGCGTCTGCGCGATGGCCGGGTTGATGCCGCTGATGATGCAGCTGGCGCCCAGCAGTCGCACCGCCTTGGCCATCTTGATGAAATGATCGGCGGTCTTGGTGTCCATCACGTCGATGCCGGTGATGTCGACGATGGCGGTGCGCGCCTGCTTGGCGATGATCGTCTCGAGCAGCGTCTCGGTCATCTCGGCGCTGCGCTGGCTGTCGACGATGCCGACGACCGGCAGGCACAGCACTCCCGCCCAGACCTCGATGATCGGGGTGGAGAGGTCGCGGATGGCGGCCTGCTGCATCTCGATGGTGGCGAGCTTGGCGGCCAGCTCGCGGTTCGCCACCTCGGTCTCGGCCAGCGCCTCGCGCAGCTGCCGCTTGGCGTCGGCAAGCTCCTCGATGAAGATGGTGAAGGCCGTCTCGAGCTCCGCGAACTCGTCCGCGGTGCCGAGGTTGCGCAGCAGGTTCAAGCAGGAGTCGTAGTCCTCGATCGAAGCGTAGGAGAGCGCTTCGATGACCCGCATCAAGCGCGTCTCGGCAATGGCGATGCCGCCGTTGTCGTCAGTTGCCATGCGCGGCTCCCTCGGCGCCCGGCGCCGTCCCCGAGTCGAGCTCGCGGCGCCGCTCGTCGATCCAGGCGCGGGCCTCCGCCTCGGTGTCGGTGAAGTGCAGTGGAATGCGGTCGGCCTTGTTGGAGAACAGGTTGAGGGCGGTGAAGATCAGCTTGGCGATCACCCGCGCCTTGAGCGGCGCGCTGTAGCCGACCATCCCGCGCAGCGGCACCGCGGCCAGGGTCGAGGTCGCGTCCTTGCGCACCTCGGGGTCGATGCGGTCGAGGTCCGCCAGGTCGATGAGCAGGAAGACCCGGTCCAGGGTCTTGCCCCACTCCCGGTGGCGCCGGTTGATCTCCGAGCCTTCTTCCCAGGTGACGCCGCCGCGCAGCTTGAGGACGAAGATGTCGGGCGGCTCGAGATAGGTGACCTGGTTGCCAATATTCGGATCATAGGCCATGGCTTCCTCCCTTATCGAGAATCAATCAGTTCAGCGGACGCGGCTCCGACAAGCAACGAGTGTCGCGACTGGCGGCCATCAGGGCCGCGGCCGCCTCTCGCCGGCCGCGGCATCCCTGCCGGTCGCCGCGGGCGGCGGCAGCTTGGCGCCGGCGCCGTAGCCGATGACGAGCGCGGTGGCGTCGTCGTGCGGGCGGCCCCAGCCATCGACGATGCACCGCGCCACCGCCGCCGGCACGCCGGGCAGGCAGCCGCGCAGGTTGCCGCGGCTCGATACGCCGTCGGTGTGAAGACAGTAGATGTCGCCGGTTTGCATGGTGAACGGCATGGTCCGCACGCTGCGCAGGCGGTGGCCGACGATGCCTGGCAGGCAGAACACCCCCGCCGGCGAACCCGCAAGGCTCTGCACCTCGATGTTGCCGATGCCGCAGAACTCGCCGCGGCCGTCCGCCGCGAGCCGCAGCACTCCCATCGCCGCGCCGCGGGTCGCCTGCAGCTGCCGGTCGCAGTGCCGCAGGATCTCGTCGAGCGGCAGGTCGCGGTGGTCGAGGACCCCCCGGGCGGCGGCCTGGGCGGCCACGGCGGCTTCCCTGCCGTGCCCCAAGCCGTCGACGACCGCGACCAGCAGCGGTTGACCGCCGTCGCCGCCATCCTGCCGCTCGATGACGAAGGCGTCGCCGCATTCGACAAGGCCCGGCAGCGCCCGGCTGAAGCCGCCCGTCGAGATCGGCTGCGCCTGGGGCTTGACGGCGCTCATCGCGCACCTCGAAAGACGCAGGACACCCGCGTTCCCTCCCCGGGCCGGGTGTCGATGCGGAACTCGTCGACCAGCCTCTGCACCGCCACCAGGCCCTTGCCCATGCCGCGCTCCGAGCGGAAGGTGCCGCCGAAGATGGCGTCGAGCTTCTCGGGCGCGATGCCGCCTCCCTGGTCGGCGGCGACGATCTCGAGCCGGGTTTCCCTGAGGTCGCGGCGAGAGCGGAGCTCGATCGAGCCGCTGCCGGCGTAGAAGACGATGTTGCGGGCGAGCTCGGAGACGGCGGTCGCCACCTTGACCGACGTGAACTTCGAGAGGCCGATACGCACCGCTTCCGACCATGCCTCGAGGCGGGCCGAGGCGATGTCCTTTTCGCTCTCGATGGGCAGGCGCTTGTCCGTGAGGGCCGGCGCCGCCGCCGCGGCCGCCAGCGGCGCCCGAGCGGCCGATGCCGCCGAGGCCCCGGCCGGCGCACCGGCGGCGCCGGCCGGCCCGAGCAGCGCCAGGGTGCGCGCGCAGGCGGCGATGAGCTGGACGCTCTTCGACGGCGCGAACAGCCGCACCGAGCTTTCGAGCTCGGCCTGGATGGTCTGGCGCTCCTGGGTGCTGAGGTGTTGCAGCGGCGTTCGCGCCACGCCGCCGAGACGGCGGAAGATGCTGCGCTGGGTGATCTCCGAGATGGAGCCGGCCAGGACGGCGCCGATCTCGCTTTCGACGGTCCTCATTGCAGCAGCTCGAGTCTTTCCAGGGCGGCGTCGAGGCTGAGCGCGGTCGAGACCGCGTCGAGCTCGACCCCCATCTCGACCAGGGTCATGGCCACTGCCGGACGAATGCCGACCATGTAGCAGTCGGCTCCCATGAACCGGACCGACTTGCCGATGTCGTTCAGGATGCGGGTGATGTAGCTGTCGATGACCTCGACCCAGGAGACGTCGAGGATGACGCCCTTGACCCCCAGGGAGCGCACCCTCTCCATCAGCGCCGTCTGCAATTCGAGCGCGAGCCGGTCGTGAAGCTCGGTTTGGATGCTCACCAGCAGGCAGCTGCGGATCTTGATGATCGGCAGCTCCTGCTCTTGCCTCATCTTCATCGCTTGCGGACGCTCCTCCCCTGACCTGCAGATGCCCTGCGCGGACAAACCGGCAACCGTCTCCCGAACGTGCGATCGAGCTGAGCGTGGACTTTTAGCATGTTCAATGCTGCAAGTCCAACGGCTTACCGTGTGTGCGGCTCTGCTAAGAAGGTGCGCGCCGGTCTCGAAAGCGCGCCGCTTCGGCCGTGCTGTCCGCGCCCGCCGCGGGTTGTCCCGCGACCCGGGGGTGGCGCACCACGTCTTGTAGAGCAGATACAGGTAAATTAATCATCTGCTGAGACGATTTTTGCCCCCGCCGGTTGCGCCCGGAGCCCGGGCCGCGCCGGCTGGGGCGGCAAGCAGCGGCAAGCAAAGGAGGCGAGCGGATGCACGCTGGCGAACGCGAACGATTCGATGTGGCCATCCTGGGAGCGGGTCTGGGGGGGACGATGCTGGCGGCGATCCTCGCCCGGCACGGCAAGCGTGTGCTGGTGCTGGAAAAAGGCAGCCATCCGCGCTTCGCGGTTGGCGAAGCGCTGCTGCCGCAGAGCACGCTGTGGATGTGGATCCTGGCCCAACGCTTCGACGTGCCCGAGATCCAGCACCTGACCCGGTTGGATTCGATCCATCAGCACGTCGCGCCGACCTGCGGGGTCAAGCGCTCGCTCGGCTTCCTCTACCATGAGGAGGGGCGGAGGCAGGACCCGCAACAGTCCAACCTGCTCATCGCGCCGACCACGCCGCTGACCCGCGAGAGCCACCTCTTTCGCCAGGACGTCGACCTCTACATGCTGAACGCGGCGGTGCGCTACGGTGCCGTCTACCGCGATCACGTGGACGTCGCCGAGATCGAGGTGAACGGCGACGGCGTGCGCGTCCGTACCGACGCCGGCGACGAGCACTCGGCGCGCTTCCTGGTCGACGGCGCCGGCTATCGCTCGCCGGTCGCCATCCGGTTCGGCCTGCGCGAGACGCCGACCCGCCTCGAGACGCAGTCACGCGCCATCTTCACCCACATGCTGGGGGTGAAGCTCTATGACGACTGCCTGCTGCCGGGAGAGTCGCCCGGACTCTCGGCAGGCTGGGCGGAAGGCACGCTGCACCACGTCTTCGAGGGCGGCTGGTTCTGGATCATCCCCTTCAACAACGTTGCCGGCTCGCAGAACCCGCTGTGCAGCGTCGGCCTGACGCTCAACATGAAGCGCCACCCCGACACCGGGCTGCCGGCAGAGGAGGAGTTCTTCCGCTTCGTCGCGCGCTACCCCAGCATCGCCCAGCAGCTCGAGGGCGCCACGGTCGCCCGCGATTGGGTGAAGACGGGACGGCTGCAGTACTCGGCGACCGGCGGCGCCGGGGATCGCTACTTCCTCATGGCGCACGCCCACGGCTTCATCGACGCGCTCTACTCACGCGGCCTGATCACCAACTTCGAGGTGCTCTCCGCCCTCGCCGGTCCGCTGTTCGAGGCGCTGGCGGAGGACAGGTTCTCGCGCGGCAGGTTCGCCTACGCCGAGCGACTCCAGAACGCCATGCTCCGCCAGAGCGACCGCGTGGTCAACAACTCCTACCGCGCCTTCCCGAGCTACCCGCTGTGGAACGCCTGGCTGCGGGTCTGGCTGATCGCCGAGATCTTCGGCGACCTGCGGCTCTTCAGCATCTGTGTCAAGTACCTCGAGGACAAGGACCCGTCGCTGTTCGCCCGCCTCGAGGCCGATCCCCTGATCGGCACCAGTGCGCCCGGGGAGGACGAGGTCACGGACTTGGTCAATCATGCCGAGGACGTGCTCGCCCGCTACGAGCGCGGCGAGCTGGACGCCGAGGCCGGCGCGGCGGCGATCCTCGCCTCCCTCGATCGCGCCGCCTGCATGCCGCCCGTCCACGGCTGGGGAGATGCCCGTGACCTGCACCTCGATTACGTCCCCGAGAAGCTGGTGCGCACGATCAGCTGGGGGCTCGCCGAGGCGCCGCGGCGCATCCGCGACCGCATGTTCCTCTTCAACCCCGCGGTGCTTGGCATTGGACCGGAGATGCTCGCGGCGAGCGCCAAGGCGGGGGCTCCCCCCTTGCCCCCGCCCGGGCCGCTCCGCTCCGTCGCCGAGGAGGCGACGGCTCGATAGACCGACCGGTCGCGTTCCGGCGCGGGTCTACTCCAGCCAGTAGCCGCGCGCCAGCTCGCGGTAGGCGGCGACCTCCCGGCGCTGCCAGCCGTCGTCGCGGCCGAGCTCCGCGGCGAGCAGCGCCGCGGCCCGGGGCGCGGCCTCGGCGCTCGCCCTGGCGTCCAGCAGCAGGGCACGGGTGCGCCGCGCCAGCGCGTCCTCGACGCCGCGCGCCATCTCGTGCCGCGCCGCCCGCACCACCGCGGCGGCGCAATAGGGCAGCCCGGGGTGCAGGCGCTCGCCCCACTCCGGCCGCTCGGCGATGAGGCCCGCGAGATCCGGGTCGCCGGCCCCACCCTCGCCCCATTCGCCGGCTGCGGCGGCAGCACCACCGGCAGATGTGGCGCCGTGCAGGCGCAGGGTGGCGGTGACCGAGGGCCGGTCCGGCAGGCCGGCAACGGCGGCGGCGGCATCGATCGCGTCCTCGCCCATCCGCCGGTAGGTGGTCCACTTGCCGCCGGTGACGGTCACCAGGCCGGAGGCCGAGACCTCGACCGTGTGGTCGCGGCGCAGCGCCGCCGTGCCGCTGCCGCCGCCGCTCGGTCCGTCGCCGCCGTCGAGCCCGCCGCCGCGGATCAGCGGCCGCAATCCGGCAAAGCACGACAGGACGTCCTGCGCCCGGGGATGGCCGGTCAGGTAGCGGCCCGCATGGGCGAGCAGGAACTCGATCTCCTGCGGCAGCGGCCGCGGCTCGAGCACGGCTTCGGCGACCGGCGTGTCGGTGGTGCCGACGATCACCCGCCCCAGCCAGGGCACCGCGAACAGCACCCGCCCGTCGTCGGTGTGCGGCACCAGCACCGCGCTGTCGCCGGGCAGGAAGCGCCGGTCCAGAACCAGGTGCACGCCCTGGCTGGGCTGAAGCAGCGCCGGGGCCTCCGGCTCGTCGAGGCGGCGCACCTCGTCGGCGAAGACGCCGGTGGCGTTGATCACCACCCGCGCCGCGACCTCCATGGTGTCGCCGCTCTCCTCGTCGCGCGCCGCCACCCCGGCGACCAGCCCCCGCCGGCCGGCGGTCTTGAGCAGGCCCACCACCCGCATCCCGTTGACCGCGACGCCGCCCAGGTCGTCCACGGTGCGGGCGAGAACGACGGCGAGGCGCGCGTCGTCGAACTGCGCGTCGTGGTAGACGACCCCGCCGCGCAGGCCGGCCGGCTCGACCGTCGGCAGCAGGGCCAGCGTCTCCTCGCGCGACAGCTGGTGCGAGGGGCCCAGGCCGGAACGGCCGGCGAGCAGGTCGTAGACCTTGAGGCCGGCGCCGTAGAACGGGCCTTCCCACCATTCGTAGCTCGGCACCACGAAGCGCAGGAGGCGCACCAGGTGGGGCGCGTTGCGCAGCAGCAGGCCGCGCTCGCGCAGCGACTCGATCACCAGCGACAGGTCGCCCTGGCGCAGGTAACGGACGCCGCCGTGCGCCAGCTTGGTGCTGCGGCTCGAGGTGCCCTTGGCGAAATCGCGCCCTTCGACGAGCGCCGTGCGGTAGCCGCGCGCCGCCGCGTCGACCGCCGCGCCGAGGCCGGTCGCGCCGCCCCCGATCACCAGCACGTCCCACGGCTGGCGCGTGGCGCCTTGGCCGGTCAGGCGGGCCAGCGACCGCTCACGATTCATCCGACCGGCAATCTATCACCGGCCGGCGGCGGCCTCGTCAGGAGGCGACGGCGGGCGCCGTCGATGGCGCCGGGCCGCGCCGGGCAACGCCCGACAGGCAAGCCGGTCCTGCTGCTATGCTTGCCGCCGGGAGGAGAACCCTTGGCGACGGCGACCGAAGCGCGGCCGGTGGACTATCGCGCGTTGATGAAGAAGGTCGAGCACCTGGTGGCGACGCTGGACCGCGCCGAAGACGAAGGTTCGACCATCCAGTCGCTGATCGAAAACATCATCGTCAACTTCCGCGACGAGCTCGGCATCTACGGCGGCCGCCTGTATCGGCGGCGCGGCGCCTTCTACGTGCTGCAAGGGATCTTCGGCGACGCCAAGGAGGTGCCGCGCGGGCTCAAGGTGCCGGTCACCTATCCGCCGATCGAGCTGCTGATCGAAGACGGCGCGGTGTACATGGACGCCGACGACCCGCGGATGGACAAGACCCTGGAGGACCTGCTGGGAGTGCAGCTGTTCGCCGCCATCGAAGTCGGCGACGAGGAGTACATCCTGGCCTTCAACGTCGCCCCGGGCGACAACCGCGAGGACATCCTGTTCTCGCTCGGCATCGTGCGTCACAGCGTCAACCAGAAGCTGCGGCGCGAGCGCATGGAAGGGATCTTCGAGGAGGCGCGCAAGATCCAGGCGTCGATCCTGCCGCGGCGCGCCCCCACCTACGGCGACTTCGACCTGTACGGGCGGTCCGTGCCGATGGAGACCGTCGGCGGCGATTTCTTCGATTACATCCCGTTGACCGACAAGATCCTCGGCCTGGCGATCGCCGATGTCTCGGGCCACGGCCTGCCCGCCGCGCTGCAGGTGCGCGACATCTACATGGGGTTGCGCATGGGCCTGGCGCGCGACTTCAAGATCGTGCGCACCGTCGAGCGCATGAACCGGATCATCCACCGCAGCACGCTGACCAGCCGCTTCGTGTCGCTGTTCTATGGCGAGCTCGAGCTCAACGGTGTTTTCATCTACGTCAACGCCGGCCATCCGCCGCCGTTCCACCTCGCCGCCGACGGCACGGTCACCCACCTGGAAGCGGGCGGGCCGGTCTTGGGGCCGCTGGCCGAGGCCAGCTACGAGCGCGGCTTCGTGATCATGAAGCCCAGCGACATGCTGGTGTTCTACACCGACGGCATCGTCGAAACCATGGGCCGCGCGCCGGAGCCGCCGCGGCCAGCCAGGCGGGAACGCGCGCCGGAGCCGGCGCCGACCGCCCCGCTCGAAGAGTACGGGCTCGAACGGCTGCTCGCGGTCACCCGCAAGCACCAGGGCCAACCCTCTCAGGCGGTGGTCGAAGCGGTGTTCGCCGACGTCGAGGAGTGGAGCCAGGGAGCGCCCGCCGCCGACGACCGCACGCTGATGGTCGTCACCTCGCCGGCCGCCGACAAGATCATCACCGCCGCCTTCCCGCGTCCCATCGGGCTCATCTGACCTCTCGCGCCTCTCGCGCCACCACCTCGAGGTCCTGGCGCAGCTTGACGACGCTGCGCTCGGGGTAGATGCCGGCGCGCAGCTGCACGCCGGGGTAGAGGTGGGTCTCCCGGCCCACCACCACGCCCGGGTGCAGGACGCAGTTGCAGCCGGTCAGCACGCCGTCGCCGAGCACCGCCCCCAGCTTGCGCCGGCCGCTCGCCGTGGCGCCAGCACCCGCGCCGATGCGCACCTCCCGCCCGTCGTGGCGGAAGTTGGAGAGGATGGTGCCGGCCCCGAGGTTGACGCCGGCGCCGAGGATCGAATCGCCGACGTAGTTGAGGTGCGGCGCCCTCGCCCCCGGCAGCAGGATGGCGCGCTTGATCTCGGTGCTCGCACCCACCACGCAGCCGTCGCCGATCCATACGCCGCCGCGCACGTAGGCCCCGGGCCGGATCTCGACGTCGCGGCCGACGTAGAGCGGCCCCTCGAGCACCACGCCGGGATGGATGCGGGCGCCGCGGCCGATGACGATGCGGTCGCCGGCCAGGTGGACCTCGGGCAGGAGGCGCACCTCGATGGCGGCGGAGGGCAGCCGGGCGAGCGCGTCGTCCAGCGGCCCGCCGAGCAGCGCCCAGGGGGCGTCGGGGTCGAAGCCGGCGGCGAACGGCTCCGGGAGGGAGTCGAACAGCTTGGGCAGGGTGCCCGTGTGGGTGGCGGTCATCGGCGACGGCTC
>DATKFK010001176.1:0-6261 GCA_035544375.1 Thermoanaerobaculia bacterium | reverse complement strand
CCGGCGCCAGGCGCCCCAGCCGGTCGAACGCGTCGAGCGTCGCCGCCTGCACCGCGCCCTGCGGCGGCGGCGCCTCGGGCGAAGGGTCGAGGACGTCGAGCGGGCTGCCGGGCCGGCGCTTCAGCTCCGCCGCCGCCGCTGCCGCCCCGGCACGCAGCTGCTCCCAGACGCGCCGGACCTCGGGGACCTGCCGAGCGACCCAGCGGCGGTCAGGCAGCCGCTGCTCGCGGGCGATGACGCCGGCACCGGCGAGCGCCACCAGGGACACCGCCGCCAGCAGCGCCCCCAGCGCCGCCTCGCGCCGCGGCGGCCGCGGGCGGAGGCCCAGCCAAAGCAGGCTGCAGCCCAGCAGGAGCAGCAGCGGCTCGCGGAACCGGTGCGGCGTCAAGTCAGCGGGCCGTCATCCGCGGGGGGCGGCGCCGGGCTCCGGGTCACGCGGGTCGCGCGGGTCGCGAGCATGGGGAGATCGACGCCGTCCTCGCGGGCGCAGGCGACCGCCGCTTCATAGCCGGCGTCGGCATGCCGCGCCACGCCGAGGCCGGGATCGCCGGTCAGCACGCGTTCGAGCCGCCGCCCGGCGGCCTCGCTGCCGTCGGCGACGATGACCATTCCGGCATGGAGCGAATAGCCGATCCCGACGCCGCCGCCGTGATGCACCGAAACCCACGTCGCGCCGTTGACCGCGTTGAGCAGCGCGTTGAGCACCGGCCAGTCGCCGATGGCGTCGGAGCCGTCGCGCATGGCCTCGGTCTCGCGGTTGGGCGAGGCCACGGAGCCGCAATCGAGGTGGTCGCGGCCGATGACGATCGGCGCCTTCACCTTGCCCGAGGCGACCAGCTGGTTGAAGATGCGCCCCGCCCTGGCGCGCTCGCCATAGCCGAGCCAGCAGATGCGCGCCGGCAACCCCTGGAAGGCGACGCGCTCGCGCGCCAGGTGGAGCCAGCGCGCGAGCGCGGCGTCGCCGGGGAACGCCTCGAGGATGGCGTCGTCGGTCGCCGCCAGATCGTCCGGGTCGCCCGACAGCACCGCCCAGCGGAACGGTCCCTTGCCCAGGCAGAACAGCGGCCGGATGAACAGCGGCACGAAGCCGCCGATCTCGAAGGCGCGGGCCTCCCCTGCCGCCAGCGCCTGGCCGCGGAGGTTGTTGCCGTAGTCGAAGGTGACCGCGCCGCGCTGCCGCAGGGCCAGCATGGCCCGCACGTGCGCCGCCATCGACGCCGTGGCGCGCGCCACGTAGCCGTCGGGGTCGGCGCGGCGCATCGCCAGGGCCGCGTCGAACGTCAGCCCCTGCGGCACGTAGCCGTTGAGCGCGTCGTGCGCCGACGTCTGGTCGGTCAAGACGTCCGGCACCACGCCGGCCGCCGCCAGGTGCTCGAGCAGATCGACGGCGTTGGCCAGGACGCCGATCGAAACCGCCTGCCGCCGGTCGCGCGCGGCCAGCGCCCGCGCGACCGCGGTGGGAAGATCGGGTTCGAAGACGTCGAGATAGCGGGTGGCGAGGCGGCGCTCGATGCGGCTGCGGTCCACCTCGGCGACCAGGCAGACCCCCTCGTTCATGGTCACCGCCAGCGGCTGGGCGCCGCCCATGCCGCCGAGCCCGGCGGTGACTGTCAGGCGGCCGGACAGGTTGCCGCCGAAGTGCTGCCGGGCGCACTCGGCCAGCGTTTCGTAGGTGCCCTGGAGGATGCCCTGGGTACCGATGTAGATCCACGAGCCCGCGGTCATCTGGCCGTACATGGTGAGGCCCAGGCCCTCCAGGCGGCGGAACTCGTCGGCGGTGGCCCAGTGCGGCACCAGCAGCGAGTTGGCGATCAGCACCCGCGGCGCCTCGGCATGGGTGCGGAACACCCCCACCGGCTTGCCCGACTGCACCAGCAGCGTTTCCTCGTCGCCGAGGCGGCGCAAGGTCGCGACGATGGCGTCGAAGCACTCCCAGTTGCGTGCCGCGCGTCCCGAGCCGCCATAGACCACCAGCTCCTCGGGGCGCTCGGCCACCTCCGGGTCGAGGTTGTTCATCAGCATGCGCAGCGCCGCCTCCTGCTGCCAGCCGCGGCAGGAGATGGCGCTGCCGCGAGGCGCGCGCACGGTCCGCGGCGCGTGCCCGGCGGAGCTGATGGGAGCGGCGATCACCGGCGAAGCGGACGGCGACGTGGTTGGGCTCATGAGGCGTATTCTACGCCCCGGCCGGCCCTCGCATCCGGGCTCGCGATGACGGCGATTCCGCCTCCGCGGCCCGGCCACGCCGGCAGGGCCATGGCAACCGTTCAGCCGATTACGGCACGAAGTGGTTCGGGCTGCAGACGCTGTCGAGGCGATAGGCGTCGACCGCGACGCCGTGTCCGTTGGCCAGGTGGGCGGAGATCACGTAGGCCTGGGCCGCCGTGTTGTCGAACGGCGGCGCCGGGTTGTACGTCGCGCTGACGTTGAGGTCCAGGTGCATCCAGCCGAACAGGAACGGCACCGGCAGCTGGGCGCCGCCCACGGTGACCATCTGGGTGGCGGCGGGGAAAGGGTCGAAGAGGGTCGGCGGCTGCGGACAGAAAGGAAAAGTCTGCGGGACCACCGGGTGCTCGCTCTCGTCGAAGATGATCACGCCTTCCATGCCCAGGGGATACCACTGCGGCGTGATCCCGGGCACGGCCGGACACGGAAACGGCTTCTGGTCGCCCTTCGGGTCGCGCCAGACGATCAGGTCGGTGCCGGCGGGGAACAGGTTGCCGCCGCTGAAGTACTGCGCCGCGAACGTGCTCGAGAGCGGCTCGCGATGGTCCACCGCGGTCCAGCTGTCGTAGCGGCCGTAGAAGGTGTAGCGCCCCGCGGTCGAAGTCGCCGGGTTGGCCGCGTCGGCCTCGATGCTGACCATGGTCGAGCCGATGACGTACTGCTGCGGCACGTCGACGATGTACCAGTTGCCCCAGAGCACGTTCTGATCGGTGACGTCGCCCGTCCCCGACGGCCCGAAATAACCGATGTCGCCCGGGATCCTCAGGGTGCAGTTGTTCACCGTGTCGACGGTGACGTAACCGCGCGCGATGCCGTCGCCGAGGTTCTGGCCGGCACACTGGTTCTGCAGGATCGGCGAGGCCTTGCCGGTCAGGGCGAGTTGCAGGTGCTGGGTGAACGAGGGCGGCAGCGGCGGCGGCGGCAGCACGCCCTGGCAGCTGGCGAAGTCGACGTCCTGCGAGAAAACGCCCTTGGGGCTGATGACGTCGTTCTCGTCCTGGCCCGCGGATGCGGTCTGGGGAAGGTTTCCGTAGACGAGGATGTCTCGCAGGTTGATCGTCTGGACGTCGTAACCGGTGAGGTAGACGTTGAACTCGAGCACCGGCACCGAGAGATCGGACCACAGCACCACGTGGGCCAGGGCCGCCGACGCCGAGGCATTGTTGACCGCGAACAGCGTGGTGAGGCCGTTGGGGTTGCCGAGATCCACCTCGAAGAACGGCAGCAGCAACGTCGCCCCCGGCACCGCGTCCGCGGTGCAGGTCACCGCGGCCGCCGGACGCAACGCCGGCCCGAAGAACAGCAGCAGCCCAAGAAGAGGCAGGCCCGTTCGCAAGGCAGCGCCTCGGCGGTCGAAGCCCGCAAGGAGCCGCCGTAGAAAAGATCGTCGCATCGGCCTGCCTTTCACATCGCAACGCACCACGGCTCACGTCACAACCGGTTCGACTATGCCAGTCAACCCTAGCTCGTATGCTATACGAGAATAGGCAAGACTTACAACTGGTTGGAAGCTCGAGACAGGCGCCAGGCCGAACGGCCCTACCGCCGCGCCCTTGCCGAGCCGCCGATCCCGCTCCCGCCGCCGCGCCCGGCGAGGACCGCCGCCGCGGCGCGGGCAGGCGCAGGGGCAGGCGCCGCCGCCTTGCCCGCGGCGCAGGTGGCGAAGGCATTGGTGTCCTGGATCGGCAAGAACGCGGTGCCCTGCGGGTTGACGTAGGTCTTGACGTCGCCGGTCACGGTGTCCGTCACCGCGATCGTCGCCTGGACGTTGGTGAGACCGCCGGCGAAGACCCAGAACGTGTTGGACAGCGCGCAGCCGTCGAGCACCTTGACCACCACCTCGACGTTGGCGCCGCTGAAGAACCAGAAGTAGCCGGTGTCCGCGGTCAGCGCCACGGCGTGGCCGCCGCCGGCCTGGCCGTCGGGAGTGGACCACTGCGCCACCACCTGGAAGCGATTGTCGCCGAGGCAGAGCGAAGAGTCGCCGGTGACGCAGGTGCCGATCGGCGTCGCCGGCAGGATCAGCGGCGGCCTCGGCGGCTGGGTGAAATCGAAGTCGTTGGCGAGGTCGCCGAGCGCCGCCGCCCGCTCGCGCACGGTCGGGCGCGGGTCGGGACGGCCGTCGGTCGCCGGGTCGAGGCGCTGGCCGCCCAGGAACACGTCCTCGATGAATTTTACGTAGGCATCGAAGCTGAGCGTCTGGTGATCGACGTACCCCGCCTTGGCATAGGGGCTGATCACCATCGCCGGGACCCGCAGGCCATAGCCGTTCTGGTCGACCACCGGCGGCACCACGTGGTCGTAGAAGCCGCCCCAGTCGTCCCAGGCGAGAAGGATCGCGGTGCTCTGCCAATCCGGTCCCTGCATCACGGCATTGATCAGGTTGGTGACGTAGTTCTGGCCGTCGCTCACCAGCGCCGGCGGGTGCTCGCTGAAGCGGCCGTTGGGACAGACCCACGACACCGCCGGCAGGGTGCCGGCCTTGGCCGCGGCGATGAAGTCGGCCAGGTCCTTGACGTTGCCCAGCTCGTTGTCGGCCTTGACCGTGGTGAAAAAGGGCAGCGGGTTCCAGATCCCCGGCGTGGCTGCGTTCTGCTTCGCGGTGGGCGCCGCCATCTCGTCGCCGTCCGCGGTGTCCGGCTCGGTGCCGGAAAAGACGTAGTAGGCCCAGCTGACGTTGTTCTTGTGCAGCAGGTAGGTCAGGTCGGTCCAGGCATAGGTCGGCACCGGCAGCTTGGGGTGCTGGGCATCGGGCGGCGTCCCGGGTGCGTCGAGCGCGTTGACGCAGCTGTTCGGATCGGCGCTGGTGCAGTGCGCCGACCACTCGGAGACCATGAACAGGTGCTCCGGCAGGCTCCACGAGGCGTTGGGCTCGAACATCCGGTCCTGCAGCACGAAGTTCTGGGCGTAGGCCCAGTAGTTCGGGATCTCGTGATCGTCGTGGTACCCCATGACGTCCGTGCTGTGGCCGCCGCAAGCCGGGTCGTTGGGGTCCGTGCAGCCGCTCTTGGCGGACTCGGCTTGCGCGATGAATCCGTCCATCCGGCCGCTGTCGATGTCGGCCGCCGCCGCCGCCGCGGCGTGCGGGCCGCCCTGGTTGAGGTCGGCCGTGTCGTGGAAGGGCGCCACGCACTGGCCGGCCTTCGGGTCGGGGACGCATACGGTCGGCACACCGTTGCTCATCGGGATGCCGTCGGCGCCCGGGAAGGTGCCGAAGTAGCTGTCGAAGCTGCGGTTCTCCTGCATGATGATGACGATGTGCTGGATCTTGCCGAGGCCGGCCGCGGCCGGGCGGGCCGGTGCGGAAGGCGCGCCCCCGGCGATCGCCGCCATCCCCAGCGCCATCGCAGCCGCCGCCCCTGCGAACCAGCCGCGCCGGCGCCGGTCGGCGCCGTCGAAGAAAGCTCCGCCGTCGATGATCCGGGTCGCTCCGCGCATGGTTTTCCTCCTGGATGATCGCCTGCCAGCGGCGATTGCGCGTGCCGGCGATCGCCGTGGGCCGGTGCTGGTGAAACTCGCGGCCGGCGGAAAACCTGCGCGCCGAGGAGCGGCGGGCCGTGCCGCGGCGCCGGCTCGGCCGGCAGGGAGTGCCTAGCCGCGGAGGCCGTGGCGCTGCATCTTGATCGCCAGGCCGTTGCGCGACAGGCCCAGCAGGCGGGCGGCCTGCGACTTGTTGCCGTGGGTGCGGCGCAGCGCCTCGCGCATCGCCGCCTGCTCGGTGGCGCCGACCAGCCGCTCCAGGTCCAGGTCGGAGGCGGGGTCGATGCGGGCGGCGGTGTTGAGGCTGGCGTGCCGCACCTTCTCGGGCAGCAGGCCGACGTCGACCGGCCGGCCGGCCGGCGACAGGTAGACCAGGTGGCGCATGATGTTCTCGAGCTCGGCGACGTTGCCAGGATAGTCGTAGCTCAGCAACGCCGAGATGGCCTTGACCGTGATGCCGGTGAGCCGCTTGCCGGTTTCGTGGCAGAACCGGTTGATGTAGGACTGGATGAGCAGCGGCAGGTCTTCCCGGCGCTCGCGCAGCGGCGGTACCACCAA
>DATKFK010001175.1:0-6015 GCA_035544375.1 Thermoanaerobaculia bacterium | reverse complement strand
CCGCGCGTCGAAGAACATCTTGGCGTTGAACCCGGGGAACGGCGGGAAGGAACGGATCGCGACTGGAATCAACCGCGTCAAATCGGCTGTCGCGCGATCGAGCGTCACCCCGGGAGCGAGGCGCGCGAGGGCGTGGTAGCTGAAGTTGCCGAGGACGGCCTTGTTGCGGTCGAGTTGCAGCGGCATGAACGCCGAGGCGTCGCGATCGAGAAACCGGAACGTCTCGGGGAGCACGCCGATCACCTCGCGCGGCTTGCCGTTGACGAGCACGCGCCGTCCGATCGTCTTAGGGTCGGCGCCGAACCGCGACCGCCAGTAGCCGTAGCTCAAGATCATCGTCGCCGCGCCGCCCGGCGCGTCGTCGGCGCGCGTGAACAGGCGTCCGCGCAGCGGCGTCACCCCAAGGATGGGCAGCACGCCGTCGGTCACGTCGACCGTGCGGATCTCTTCCGGGTCGCCGACGCCGGTGACGCTGTCGGTGTCGCCGCGCCACAGACCGACGTCCTTGAAGGTCTTCGCCTGCTCGCGGTAGGTGAAGTACAGGAACGGCGCGGCGCCCGCGCTCTTCAGGTTGACCCCCGGTGCGGAATGATCGACCGCCACGAGAGCCTCGGGATGGACGTACCGCAACGGCTTGAGCAGGATGCCGTTGACGACGCTGAAGATGGCGCCGTTGGCGCCGATGCCGAGCGCCAGGGTCAGCACCGCGATGGCGGTGAAGGCCGGGGCTTTGAGGAGGCGGCGGAGCGCATGCTTGATCAGCATGACTCATCATACGGTCCTTCCGCCCGCGAAGTTTCTCGCCGCGTCGCTTACGCCGCGCGCAAGCCGAGCCCGCCTTGGCTCGCGCGATCCTGGACGCGCCCAAGATTTGCCAGACCGCTCCGAGCGTCGACGGCCAGGACGAGGCGATCACCGCGGCTTTGGCGGCGCCCGCGCTGGCTCCCGAACTGATCGCCTATTAGCGGGCTACCGGGCGTAGGACTCGAGGTAGCCGCAGGCGGGACAGCGGTAGGTCACGATCTGACGCTGGTCCTTGCCGCCGAGCTTGAGCCCGAACCAGACGCTCGGCTCGGGAGTGCCGGCGACCCAGCTGCTGACGAGGGCGGCACCTTGGGCGTGATCAGGAACGAATCCTTCCTCCATCTCGGTCCGGCACTTGGGGCAGCTCGGGCTGGGCATGGCAATGGTTCCGGGAAGAGGGGCGATGGTTGCAAAGGGCGGGCGACGCGCGCGGAGCGTAGCACGCGGCGGACGTGAGACGCGGGGCGGCGGCAGGGGAGCGGCCGCCCGGAGGATGCCTGCTCGGCGGTCGCGGCCCGTGCACCAGCGGCGCCATGCTCTCGAGCCGGTCAAGCTGCCTGCAGCACGAAGCTGACGCGCACCGCATCGAATGGGAAGACAATCTTACCCTCGGTCCGATGCAAGATCCCGGCGTCGAGGAGAGCATGGACGTCGCGGTGCACCGCCTTGACGTCCCGTTCGACCTGGCGGGCCGCTTGGCGTAGCGTCATGGGACCGGCGCCGGTCATCGCCGAGAGCAGCTCCCAGCGCTTCTGCGTGAGCACTTTGAATAATAGAGCCGGAGTCTCGAAGCTGATGAACGTTCCTTGGGGCTTCCCTTCGAAGGCGCGCAGCAGCCGGCGATTCGTTTCCTCCCGAGAAGAAACCTCTAATGTAACGGTCCTCATATCACGGTCTCCAATGGTTGACTTCCTTCCAGAAGTCGGCCAGCAGCTGGGCCGAGCTTGTGAAGGAATAGGAAGTCTCCACCCCTTCGAGATGTTTGTGATCTCCCTTACCCGCCTCGTTGTCGTAGCGCAGCACGCACTTGCTCCGCACTACCAACGCCAGGCGATACTTGAGTCGATGCACGCTGCCGGGAACGGGCGTGGGAACCTGCCAAACCACGAGCTCCACGAACGAATCCTCGGTTAAGACTCGGCGCTCTTGGAGCAATAGCTCGGCGCCCATGTTGGACACTATGACAACACTGCGACCCGTTGTCAATGTCTCCAACATGGTGACGCGCCGGCTCTACAGCTAATGCCGGAGGGTCAGCCCGCCAATCCCATCCTCTTTAACTTTAACGGCGCACCGTTCTGGGCTGGCTCTTTCGAGATCGAGGCGCCGCTCCTCGGGCTGGTGGCCGCGACGCCCGCCTGCGTGCCTTCGGCGACCATCGCCTGCCTCTACAACCGCTTCAAGATCGCCGTCACCTACGGCGCCCGCCCGGCGAGCGGACTGTGATACTGTGGCCTCATGCGCAATATCACAGTCGCAGTCCCAGAAGAGACCTATCGCAAGGCGAAAATCCGGGCGGCTGAGCTCGACACTTCCGTGAGCGCCTTGGTGCGCGACTTCCTCGAGCAGGTGGCGCAGACGGAGTCGGATTTCGAGCGGCGCCGCCGGCTCCAAGACGAGGTGCTTGCCACCGTGACTCGCTTCCGGGCCGCCGACCGACTGAGCCGCGACGAGGCGCACGACCGCCGTGCGATTCGTTGACACCAATATTCTGCTCTACGCGGCCAGCACGGATCCCCGCGAGACGAAAAAGTCCCGCACTGCCCTCGCTCTGCTGGACGCGACCGACCTGGCGCTGTCGGTGCAGGTACTGCAAGAGTTCTTCGTTCTGGCCACGCGGGCGTCCCGCGCCGATCGCCTCAGCCACGCCCAGGCTGCCGCCCTTGTCGAGGCTTTCCTGCGCTTCCCCGTTCAGGAGACGACCCCGGCGGTGATGCGCGACGCGATTGCTATCTGCGAGCGTCACCGCCTCTCTTACTGGGATGCAGCGATCCTCGCGGAGGCCCGTGCCCTTGGCTGCGACGTGGTCCTCTCCGAGGATCTGGCGCACGGCCTAAGCTACGACGGCGTGCGAGTCGAGAATCCGTTCCAAGCTCGCGCTTGAACCGCCCTGGCGTGCGACCCGCGCCCGGGTTCCCACGACCCTTCGGCGAACCCGCCTGAAGCGCGCCGGTCCGGCGCGAGCCGCCTTCATACGATTCTGAAGGTGGCGCGCCTCAGCCGAAGTCGGTCCCCCGCTCGCGCAGCGTTTCCTCTTCATACAGCCGCACCCGCGCGCGCATGACGCCGGCACGGGGCCCGCATCGCATTCCATCGCTCGGGCACGGCACGAGCTCACGCCGGCTCGGCTCCGCCGAATCCCTGACCGCCGGCCCTGCCGTTCCCTATCCGAAGATCTCGCTCAACGTGATGCGGAGACCGGCGAGCAACGGGGTCTTGAGGACGTCGCCCGCGGCGTGCGACAGGGACGCCTCGAGTGCCAGGCGCCCCCCGGCCGTCAGGCGGTAGACTTCGAGGGTGTCCGCGGCGGGATCGGCGAGCCAGTACTCCCGCACGCCGTGCTTCTCGTAGAGGCGGAGCTTCTTGACCCGGTCGATGCGGGCGCTCGACGGCGAGAGTACCTCGATCGCGAGGTCGGGAGCGCCCTCGACGTAACGCTCTTGCAGCCGGGATGCGTTGGCCAGCGAGACGTAGAGCACGTCGGGCTCGACCACGTCGAACTGCGAGAGCAGCACGTCGAGCGGCGCCATGAAGACTTCCCCGAGCGCGCGGGGCCGGACGAAGGTCTCGATGGCGAACGCGAGACGGAAAGCGACCCGCTGGTGCCGCCTTGTCGGAGCCGCGCTCACGATGTGCTCGCCCTCGATCAGCTCGTGCCGCAGGCGGTCCTCCGGCAACCGCAGGAGGTCCTGGTAGGTCATCTTGGTCGGCGCGGAATGGACCGTCATGCGCTGTCCCTCCCTCGCGTCGATGCTAGTCCCTCATCTGGTATAGACGCAAACGGCAAGGACGGGCACGCGAAGATGCGGCGCGGGCCTGCGGGCCGCACGGTCGAAGCGGCCGCACTGCAACGGCTAGGCCGAGCGCAATCTCCTGACCGCTGCGCCCAGCAAGCCACCGATCGTCCCCAGCACGATGCCAGGCAGGACCATCAGGAACGGCAGCGTGAGGACCTCCTCGAGGCCGCCGCTGCCACGGATCGCGGCCATCGTCACCGGGTCGTGCCAGCCAGCAAGCAGGGTCACGGCACCCATGACCTCGATCGGGGCGGCAATGGCGGCGGTCGCGACGCCAATCACCGGGCCGGCGGCGTACGAGCCGGAGCGTGATGCCGCCCAGAACCCTGCAAGCAGCACGATGCCAGCGCCCACCAGGGTCGAAGCATTCGCTCGCGCATGGAAGTCCGCCGGTGGCACCAGCCAGTCCAGTGCCGTGCGAGCAAGGAAGGCGGCTGCGAACGACGCCGCCCACAGGCGAGCGTTTCGCCACACGAACCCGAGCGCCTGCGTCACGTACCAGAGATCTGCCCGGCGCCGTCCGCGCGCGGGACGAACGCTCTCGCGGTAGTGCTCGAGGAGGTCGCCGGACACGCTCTCGAAATCGCCGGGGTCGAGAAAGGATCGCAGCCAGGCCTCGGCCCAGCCAGGAGGCGTCGCGTCGACACTCATGCGCATCCTTTCAGCGGCCACTCGAGGCCGCGCCACAGATTGTCGCTGGCCGCCCGGGCGTCATTGAGCGCGCGCAGGCCACCGGGCTGCAAGCGATAGAATCGCCGCGCCCGGCCGCCGCGGACCGGTGTGCCTGACCCCAGGCTGGACGCGATCAGGCTCTTCCTCTCCAGCCGAACGAGAGTGGCGTGCACGGCACCAACGGCAACGTCGCGCTCCAATCGCTCCTGTACCTCGTTGAGAATCGCACGGCCGTAGGCACCGTCTCCCAGCCGGACGATCGCCAGCAACACCGCCTGTTCGAACGAGCCAAGAACCTCAGCCACACCTACATTGTAGACAACGAGCGGCCGCATCGTCAAGCCAAGCGTTCCCGGCCTTCCCGGCTGGCCCGGCCGCCCCGATATGGCCCGACGCCGCGCCGGCTTCGCCGCGCCTGTCCGCGCTCGTCCGCGCCAGTCCGCGCTTATCCGAAGATCTCGCTCGACTCGATGCGGAGACCGGCGAGCAGCGGGGTCTTGAGGACGTCGCCCGCGGCGTGCGACAGCGTCACCTCGAGGGCCAGGCGCCCCCCGGCCGTCAGGCGGTAGACTTCGAGGGTGTCCGCGGCGGGATCGGCGAGCCAGTACTCCCGCACGCCGTGCTTCTCGTAGAGGCGGAGCTTCTTGACCCTGTCGATGCGGGCGCTCGACGGCGAGAGCACCTCGACCGCGAGGTCGGGAGCGCCCTCGACGTAACGCTCTCGCAGCCGGTGGGCGTTGGCCTTCGAGACGTAGAGCACATCGGGCTCGACCACGTCGAGCTGCGAGAACAGCACGTCGAGCGGCGCCATGAAGACCTTCCCGAGCGCGCGGGGCCGGACGAAGGCCACCAGTGCGACCGCGAGATTGAGGGCGACATCCTGATGCCGCAGGGTGGGGGCCGGGCTCACGATGTGCTCGCCCTCGATCAGCTCGTGCCGCAGGCGGTCCTCCGGCAACCGCAGGAGGTCCTGGTAGGTCATCTTGGTCGGCGCGGAATGGACCGTCATGCGCTGTCCTCCCTCGCGTCGATGCTAGTCCCTCATCTGGTATAGACGCAAACGGCGGCGGCGAGCGGTAGTGGGGTCGCGCGAGCGCGCGCTGCGGCCTGGCGGGCTCAGCGTGTGGACTTGCGCGCCGCGCGGTCGAAGCCTGGCGCGATGGCCTTGCCGAAGGCATTGCTCAGCATGGTGCGCAGCATCTCGCCGGTGTTCATGCGGGGCGCGTCCAGGGTGCCGGTGATCTCGGTGCGCAGGACCATGGCGTCGCTCTTCTTGTTCTCCATCAGCTCCGCCAGCCCGCCGATCAGCTTGTCCTTGAGCTTGGCGACGAACGGCTTGCCGCGGTCCGCCTTGGGGCCGTCCAGCTTGACGTCGTCGAACATCGCCTTGACGTAGCCGTTCAGCCGGCGGTCCTTGACCGTGAGCTGCGAGTACAGCGAGACCGTGCCGCCGGTCGCGACGGTCCGCTTGTAAGCGCGCAGCAGGTCGTTGAACACCGGCAGCTGGGCATGTTCGATGGCA
>DATKFK010001174.1:0-3397 GCA_035544375.1 Thermoanaerobaculia bacterium | reverse complement strand
GTACTCGCCGAGCGACCTCACCGTCGGTCGCTCGAAGAAGACGGCGATCGGGATCTCGACGTCGAACTGCTCGGCGATCCGCGACCGGTAGCGCACCGCAAGGATCGAGTCGCCGCCGGCCGCGAAGAAGTTGTCGTCGATGCCGATCTCGCCGATGCCGAGGGCCTCCCCCCACAGCGCGGCGAGCCGGCGCTCGATCTCGTCCCGCGGTTCCAGATAGGGGTTCCCGAGCTCCGGACGCGGATAGATGCCGCCCCGCCGGACCGCCGCGTCCGGCGCGGCCGCCGCGGCGCTCGGCTGCTCGGGCCATGCCTGGGCCGCCGCGGCGGCGGGCGGCGCCGCGACGCCGTCGAAGCGCGTCTCGAGCCAGTAGCGGCGGCGCTCGAAGGGATAGGTCGGCAGCCGCACCCGGCGCCGCCTCTCGGCCGAACAGAACGCCGGCCAATCGATCTCCACCCCGGCCGCCCACAGCCGCCCCACCGCCCTGAGCAGCGGCACCAGGTCGGGCTGCGCCAGCTGCGGCGGGCGCATGGTGGAGACCGTCACCGGCCTGGCGGGAGCGGCACACCGCTCGGCCAGCTTGGACAGCGTCTGCCCCGGCCCGACCTCGACGAACACCCGCCGCGGCTCGGCGAGCAGCTCCGTCATGCCATCGCCGAAGCGGACCGTCTGGCGCAGGTGCCGGACCCAGTGCTCCGGGTCGGTCGCCTGCTCCGGCAGGATCCAGTCGCCGCTGACGTTCGACAGGTAGGGGATCGCCGGCGGCCGCAGCGAGAGCTGCGACACGCGGCTCCTGAACTCGTCCAGGATCGGCTCGATCAGCGGCGAGTGTGCCGGCGCCACCAGCTCCAGCCGATGGGCCTCGATGCCGTGCGCCCGCAGCTCCCGCTCGGCGCGCTCGACGTCTGCCGCCAGGCCCGAGACCAGCGACAGGCCGGGGGCGTTGAGCGCGGCGACCCACAGCCGGTCGCCGAGCCAGGGGCGGATCTCCTCTTCGCCCAGCGGCACGCTGAGCAGGCTGCCGTCCGGCAGCGTCTCGATCAGACGGCCGCGCAGCGCCACCAGGGCGAGGGCGTCGGCAAGCGAGAAGACCCCTGCCAGGCAGGCGGCGACGTACTCGCCGAGGCTGTGGCCGATCATCGCCGCCGGCTGCACTCCCCAGGCCGCCAGCAGCTGCGCCAGGGCGTATTCGGCGACGAACAGCGCCGGCAGCGCGATCGCCGTGCGGCGCATGCGGCCTGCATCCGCCGGCTGCCCCGCGCCCGGCGGGCGCAGCCAGGCCCGCACGTCCTCCCCGAGGTGCGGCAGCAGCAGCTCGGCGCAGCGGTCGACCTCCCGCCGGTACACCTCCTCGTCGCGGTAGAGCTCGCCGCCCATGCCGGCGTACTGGGCGCCGCCGCCGGGGAACATGAAGATCACCTCGGCCGGCGACGCCGCCGGCGACGCGGTCACCACGCGCAGCGGATCGCGGCGCTCGAGGGCGGACGCTCCCTCGCGGGCGTTGGCGCACGCCACCGCGCGGCGGTGGGCCATGGCGCGGCGGCCGACCTGCAGCGTGAAGGCGGCGTCGGCCAGCCCCCGCGGGTCGTCGTCGAGGGTCAGCAGATGCGCCGCCAGCCGGTCGGTCGCCGCTTCCAACGCCGCCGGCGAGCGCGCCGACAGGACCAGCAGCTGCGTCGCGCGCGAGGCGCTCCCCGGCTCCGGCGGCGGCGCCTCCTCGAGCACCACGTGCGCGTTGGTGCCGCCGATGCCGAAGGCGCTCACCGCGGCGCGCCGCGGCGTCGCGCCGGCAGGCCAGTCCCGCAGCTCGGCGTTGACGAAGAAGGCGCTCGCGGCGAGGTCGAGCTTCGGGTTGGGAGCATGGAAGTGGAGGCTCGGCACCAGCTGGCGCCGCTCGAGGCAAAGAGCGGCCTTGATCAGGCCGGCGGCGCCGGCAGCGGAGTCCAGGTGCCCGAGGTTGCTCTTCAGCGAGCCCAGGGCGCAGAAGCCGGTGCGGTCGGTGGCCGCGCGATAGACCTGGTCCAGCGCCGCAACCTCGATCGGGTCGCCCAGCGGAGTGCCGGTGCCGTGCGCCTCGACGTAGCCGATGGTCGCCGGCTCGACGCCGGCATCGGCCAGCGCCTGCCGGATGACCTTCACCTGGCCGCGCACTCCGGGCGCCGAATAGCCGAGCTTGACCGCGCCGTCGTTGTTGATCGCCGTGCCCTTGATCACGCCGCGGATGGTGTCGCGGGCCGCCAGCGCGTCCTCGAGGCGCTTGAGCAGGACGAGCGCCAGGCCGCTGCCGGCCACCGTGCCCGACGCCGCCGCGTCGAACGGCCGGCAATGCCCGTCCGGGGAGAAGGCGCCGTCCGGTTGATACACGTGCCCGGCAACCTGCGGCGTCGTCGCCGCGACGCCGCCGGCCAGCGCCATGTCGGCGTCGCCGGTGCGCAGCGCCTGGCAGGCCATGTGGACCGCCACCAGCGAGGTCGAGCAGGCGGTGCTGAGGAACACGCTCGGCCCTTCGAGATTCAGCTTGTACGAGGCCAGCGTGGGCAGCGAGAAACCGCCCGACAGGATCGCCGCCGAGAACTCGCCGACCGTCCCCATCAGCTCCGGGCTCGACAGCAGGCCGATCGAGTAGGCGCTGGTGCTCGAACCGGCGTAGACGCCGATGCGGCCGCCGAAGCCTTCGGGGTGATAGCCCGCCTCTTCGAGCAGCGTCCACGACGCCTCGAGGAAGATCCGGTGCTGGGGATCCAGCAGCTCCGCCTCCCGGGGGCTGAAGTGGAAGAAGCCGGCGTCGAACTGGTCGATGCCGGCCAGCACGCCGCGCGCCTTGACGTAGCGCGGATCCGCCAGGCGCTCGGCCGGGACTCCCGCCGCCAGCAGTTCCTCGTCGGTGAAAAAGGTGATCGCCTCTTCGCCCCGGCACAGGTTGCGCCACAGCTCTTCGAGATCGGCGGCCGCCGGCATGCGCCCCACCATGGCGACGATCGCGACGTCGCCGCCGCCCGCCACGGCGGCGCGGCGGGTGGGCGCCGGCGCCGCGGCGGCCGGCGGCGCCAGCCGCTGGCCGAGGTGGGAGGCGAGCGTCCGCAGGGACGGGAACTCGAAGAGCGTGGCCATCGGCACCTCGGTCCCCAGCGCCGCGACGAGCTCGAGCTGCAGCCGCGCGAGCAGCAGCGAATGCCCGCCGAGGTCGAAGAAGTTGTCGTCGGCGCCGACCTCCTCGCGCCCCAGCACCCGCCGCCAGATGGTCCCGACGATCTCCTCGATCTCGCCGCTGGGAGCGGCGTAAGGGGTGGCGAGGGCGGCGCGCTCGGCGGCGGGCGGCGGCAGGGCGGCGCGGTCGATCTTGCCGTTGGCGGTCAGCGGCAGCGCCGCGAGCACCACCAGCGCCGCCGGCACCAGG
>DATKFK010001173.1:0-4023 GCA_035544375.1 Thermoanaerobaculia bacterium | reverse complement strand
AGGTCATCGTGCTGTCGCGCGACCCCGAGCGCGTGCGGGGGCTGCCGGCCGGCGTGCGCGCGGCGCGCTGGGACGGCCGCACGGCCGCGGGCTGGGAGCCCCTGCTCGCGGCCGGGTCGGCGGTGCTCAACCTGGCGGGGGAGGGGATCGCCGCCGGGCGCTGGAACGCCGAGCGCAAGCGCCGCATCCGCGACAGCCGCGTGGACGCCGGGCAGGCGGTGGTCGAAGCGGTGCGCCTGGCTGCCGCGGCCGGGCGCGCTCCCGCCGTCGTGCTGCAGGCCTCAGGGGTCGGCTACTACGGCGACTCCGGCGATCGGGAGATCGGCGAGGACCATCCTTCGGGGGCGGACTTCCTGGGCGAGGTGTCGGTCGCCTGGGAGGCTTCCAGCGCGGCGGTCGAGGCGCTCGGCGTGCGCCGGGCCGTGCTGCGCACCGGCGTGGTGCTCGACCCCGCCGGCGGGGCGCTGGCGAAGCTGCTGCCGCCCTTCCGCCTCGGTATCGGCGGGCCGCTTGGCGGCGGCGGCCAGTGGTTCCCATGGATCCACCGGGACGACGAGGTGGGGGCCATCCTCTTTTTGCTCGCGACCCCGGCGGCGAGCGGTCCATTCAATCTCTGCGCGCCCCAGCCGGTCACCAGCCGCGACTTCGCCCGGGCGTTGGGGCGCCAGCTCCATCGCCCCAGCCTCCTGCCCGTCCCCGCGCCTCTCCTCCGCCTGGCGGTCGGCGAGCTGGCGGACGCCGCCCTGCTCCGCAGCCAGCGCGCCCTCCCTCGCCGCCTGCTCGCCGCCGGCTACCGCTTCCGTTTCCCGGACCTCGCCCGGGCGCTCGCCGATCTCGTTTCCTGAGCACGAAACGCCGCGCCCACGATCATTCCCAGCGCTCCCGCAGGGCCGCGGCGACCGCCTCGCGCAACGGCGCCTTTGTGTACACGCGGTAGCGGTCGATGCGCGCCAGGTGGCGGATGAACTGGCTGGCCCTCTCCATCGGCTCGAGCGAGCCGTCGAAACGCCGCACCAGGACGCGGATGCGGCTCTTGCCCATCCGGTGCGGGTCCTTGGCCGAGTTGGAGAACAGCAGGTTGCCGCCGCCGAAGCGCTCGACCAGCCCGGGGAGCAGATCCTCGAAGCGGTCCTTCTCCTCGCGGCTCAGGTGCTCGCGCGTCTCGAACGCCAGCGGGAAGTGCTCGCGCGCCACGACCGCGCGGGCATGCAGGCTCGGCGAGCGGCGCATCGTCGTCCAGGTCGAGACGTCGTCTTCGGCGAGGAAGCGGTCGGGGTCGGCGGCCCAGCGGCAGCCGCTCTCCTCGAGCCAGGCGTTGAAGTGCAGCTCGAGCGCCTTGCCGGTGACGTTGAAGTAGACCTGGGTGAACATGTAATAGCGCGCCATCACCAGCGCCTCGAGGGCGTGCACCCCTCCCTCCTCGACGCCGATCCCCCACACGCCGCTCTCCGGGTCCGCGAGCGGCTGGATGGTGTCGAGCAGCCGCTCGAGGTCGTAGCTGCCATACCGCACGCCGCAGTAGAGGCCGTCGCGCAGCAGGTAGTCCATCTTGTCGACGTCGAGCTCGCCCGAGATGACCTGAGCCAGCAGCCGGCGGCTGGCCGAGGCGCGCGGGTCGGGGGAGCCGGCGAGCAGGCGGATGACGTCGCCGGCGGTGAGGCCCTCGCCGTGGCGCTCGAAGGCGTCCGCGATCTCGGGCGTGGTGATCAGCCGCCGGGTCATTTCCTCGTGGTCGATCGCGTGCTCGAACAGCTCCTCGGCCGAGTGGCTGAACGGCGCGTGACCGAGGTCGTGCAGCAGCGCGGCGGCCCGCACCAGCCGCCGTTCCGGCGCCGATGCGCCCGCCGGCAGCAGGCCCTCGCCCTTGGCGCACAGCGCGTCGTAGACCCGGCCGGCCAGGTGCATGGCGCCGAGGGCATGGCTGAAGCGGCTGTGCTCGGCGCCGGGGAAGACCAGGAAGGTGAAGCCGAGCTGGTGGATGAAGCGCAGGCGCTGGAAGGGGCGGCTGGCGATCAGCGCCGCTTCCAGCGGGTCCGCGCGAATGAAACCGTGGACCGGGTCGCGGATCGAGAGCACGGCGCCTCTATGACGAAAGCGGTTGCCGAAGCGAAGGGGAGGGGAACGAGGGGATGCGGGGGAGATCCGATAGATGCCGTGAGTGGTGCTTGATTGGTGGTTGTAGCCATCAGTCGCAGAGCCGTGGGCGCCGCTTAATTCAGTAAATTATTCGCCGCCAGGTGGCGGAAAGGCCGCAGGCGGTCGACCACCAGCTGGCGGCTGCGCAGGATCGACAGGACCGACAGCCCGCGGTCGGGCAGCGCCTCTTGCAGCAGCGCCTGCTTGCGCAGCGGCGGCACGTCGATCTCGGCGGCGATGCGGTTGACCAGCTCCTCGAAGCCGCAGCCCTGGCCGATCTCGTCGATGTCGTCCTCGCGGAACGGGAAGCGCTCGCCGAGCTCCGCCGCCAGGCCGTGCAGCAGCGTCAGGATGCCGCCGCGCACCGCCACGACGCCGGCGTCGCGCTCGTTCAACCAGGGTTCCTCGACCGGCTCGACCAGCGCCTGGCGATAGGGCTGATCGGCCACCTCGCGCTGCAGCTTGAATCGGAAGTCGCCGTGCAGGACGATGTTCGAGCAGCCGTCCGGCAGCAGCTCGGCGTCGAGCAGCCGGCTGGCGGTGCCGCCCGGGAAGACCTCGGGGAGGCCGGCGGCGTCCAGGGTCGGGCCCGGCTTGAGCAGCACGACGCCGATCCAGCGCGAGTCCTCGTCCCGCTCGATGACGTCGCGCACCAGCCGGCGACAAGACGGCTCGACGACGTGCAGCTTGAGCTCGGTGCGGGGGAAGTGAACCACGTCTTCCAGGGGGAAGAGCGGCAGCCGCGATTTGTCGGGTCCGGTCGTCATGGAACTGATGATACCGCGACCACCGGCCGCCGCCCGCGAGATGGGGAGCGCGCCGGGCCTGTGGCAGAATCCTCCGCCGCGGCGGTTGCGCGATGCGCGCCGGCGCCGCCGGTCACCTTCCCCAGGAGGCAAGACCCATGCCGCATGCTCCCACCCGCCGCGCCACCCTTCGCCTGGCCGTCGCCGCTCCGCTCGCGCTCCTGCTGCCGGCGGCCGCGGCCGCCGCGCTGCAAGCCGGGGCCGCCGCCGCCCAGCCCTCGCCCGGCGCGGCGGTCAAGAACACCCCGCCCGCGCCCGCGGCCGACGCGGCCATCGCCAGGGGCGACGCGGCCTGGGCCCGCCGCGCCGAGGGACACGTCGGGGCGCACGCCAGCCCGGTGCCGATCGGCGAGGCGATCGCCGCCTACCAGGAGGCGCTGAAGGCCCAGCCGGAGCGCCTGGAAACCTGCTGGAAGCTGCTGCGCGCCCTGCATTTCCGGGGCGAGTTCGTGGCCATCACCAAGGAGCAGAAGCAGGAGGTGTTCGGTCCCGCCCGCACGGTGGCCGAGGCGGGGCTCGATCGGCTCGCCCGCCACGCCGGCGGCCGCGAGCGCCTGGACGCCATGGCCCCGGTGGCGGCCGCCAGGGCGCTTGCCGGCATCCCCGAGGCGGCGCCGCTCCATCTTTGGGCCGGCATCCACTGGGGCCTGTGGGGCGACACTTTCGGCCGTCTCGCCGCCGCTCGGCAGGGGGTGGGGGACCGCTTGCGGCGCTACTCCGAGATCGTCATCGCCATCGACGAGCGTTTCGAGTATGCCGGCGGGCACCGCCTGCTGGGGCGCCTCCACACCCTGGCGCCCAAGGTACCCTTCCTCACCGGCTGGGTGGACCGCGACAAGGCGGTGGCGGAGCTGCGGCGGGCGGTGGCCCTGGCGCCCGACTATCCCCTGAACGCGGTCTTCCTGGCCGATGCCCTGCTGCAGTACCAGCCCGCCCACGCGGCCGAGGCTCGCCAGCTGCTGCGGCGGGTGGTGGAGCGGACACCGGGTCCGGACCGCCCCGAAGGCGAGGTCGAAGGCGAGGACGCGGTCGCCAAGGCCAGGGCATTGCTGACAAAGTACCCGGGGTGACCACGGCCGAG
>DATKFK010001172.1:0-6640 GCA_035544375.1 Thermoanaerobaculia bacterium | reverse complement strand
TAGAGGCGATCGAAGACGAGGCTTACCTGGGAGCCGCGCTTCTCCCCCACCGGTTGCGAGAAGTCGTAGATCGCCACCGTCCAGCGCCCGCCGGCGTAGCGTGTCGACGCGAACACGGTCCGCCGCTCGTTGGGCGAGGTCTGGTACTCGTAGAACCGCTGCCTGGTCCAGCCGAAGCGGTCCGGCCGCTCGTTGACCACCTCGAGAGGCCATTTCGCCTCCGGCTTGTAGGCGGCCCAGGCGGCCGCGACGGCCGCGTCGGCGTCCTTGGCCTCGAGGTCGACGAGGGCGATCCACGAGTCGTGCTCCGGCGCCTCCAGAAGGGTCGCCGGCCCGCGCACGCCGACCGTCCACCCCGCCGGGGCGAGGAAGGTGTTGCCGGCGACCGTGGTCATCGGAGTGTCGGCGGCGAGGACCCGCGGCGCGCCGGCGGGCGCGGCCGGCGCCGGCGCGCTCGCGGCCCGAGTCACGGCGGCGACGGCGGCCGCCGGCGCGCAACCGGCGAGGAGCAGAAGGACGATGAGCTTTCTCATGATGGAACCCGCACCCCCGTGGTCGGCTTCTCTTCCTGGTTTATTGGCTCATGCGAGTATACGTCCGGACCCCGCACCGGTTTTGGGTCGCACGCAGGCTGCGGCGGCGCAGCCGTGCCTTGGCGCTTACCGGCAGTGGCCCGCGACGTCCACCGGGTCCAGCACGCGAGGCGGCGGCACCGCCGCCCGCCGCGCCAGCTCGCGATCGCGCCAGTAGGGCACCCGCTCGCCGCGGATCGGCGCGCAGCCCGCCACGTAGATCAGCGCCTCCCCGTCCGGCAGCCGCCGCACCTCGTCGGGCGACAGCAGCGGCCGGCCCGCCTCGGTCTCGGTCTCGCTCCTCCTCCCCCCCAGCAACCCGCCGTTGCGGCTCTCCCTCGTGTACTCGACGGTGCGCTTGCCGGTCATCTCCGACAGCAGCTTCGCGGTCGCGACGTCGTTGGCGCCGTAGGCGATCTGCACGCCGCAGTTGGCGCCGATGCTCTGGTGCTCGCCGTAGATCTGGAACAGCTGCTCGAGCGACTGGATCGAGATGAACACCCGCACCTGGTAGCCGCGGAAGAAGCCGATGCCGCGGTGCAGGAAATCGAGCTTGCCCAGTGCCGGCAGCTCGTCGAGCATCAGCAGCACGGGCCGCCGGCCGGGGCGGATCTCCCGCGTCAGCTGGCGGGTGATCTGGTTGAGGACGATCCGCAGCAGCGGCCGCACCCGGTCCAGGTCCGACGGCGCCACGGTCAGGTAGATCGACGCCGGGCGCTCGCCCGCGATCAGGCTCTCGCCGCTCCAGTCGCTCCGCGTCGTGTTGCCGCAGACGACCGGGTCCTCGAACAGCGTCAGCTTCGACACCGCCGTCGCCAGCACCGAGGTCGCCGTCCGCGGGTCCATCCCCAGCAGCCGGCTGGCCGCGCTCGCGACCGTCGGGTGCGTCTTGCTCGCGGCGCCGGTCGTCCGGTCGATCCAGCCGCGGCTGCCCCGGGGGTCGTGCGCCGCCGTCCGCATGATCTCCCAGGTTGCCGGCGGGTTGGGCGAGCTGAGCCAACGCAGGCAGGCGCCGAGCGACGGCTCCGCTTCGGTGAAGGCAACGTGCAGGATCGCGCCGGTCAGCAGCGCCCGCGCCGAGTCGTCGAAGAACCGCTCGCCGCCTGCCGGCTCCCTGCCCTCGGGATTCACCAGCACGTCGGCCACGTCCTGGGCCAAGGCCACGTCTTCCGCCGAGCCCGCGATGGCCAGCAGCGGGTTGTAGCTCGCCGAGCCCTGTCCCAGCGTCGGGTCGAACCGGATCGCATGCTCGCCCCGGGAGTGCCGGTAGCCCGCCGTTTTCTCCCACAGCTCGCCCTTGATGTCGAAGGCCAGCACCGAGCCGCGCCAGCGCAGCAGCGTCGGGATCACCAGGCAGCTCGACTTGCCCGTGCCCGAGGGCGCGTAGACCAGCGCGTGGCGGTCCTTGCGGTCGACGAGCGGCCGCCTGCCCAGCCTGCCGATGACGATGCCGCCTTCGCCGCCGGCGAGCAGGCCTGCTGCCGCCGCCTCGTGCGCCGACGCCCAGTGGCTCGATCCGTGGAGGTCGCCGGCACGCCGCAACCGGCCGAGGCTCAGCAGTCCGTAGGCACCCGTCGCGGCGAAGCAGGCGAGCATGCCGGCGCCGCCGATCGCCTCGCCCCGCGCGAGGACCGCACCCACCCGCGGCAGCTGCCCATAGGAGCGGACCCAGGCGATCATGCGCACCGGGCTGTACAGCGGCCCCAGGCTTCCCAGCAGCAGCGGCACCGCCACCGGCGCCAGCAGCAACGCCCCGCGCCGCCGGCCGCTGCGCAGCAGCAGGCAGCAGCCTGCCGCCGCCACGGCCAGGAACGCCGCCAGCAGCCAGCGGTCCGGGTACCCCGGCCGCACCAGCCACGGCCTGCCGAGCCGCGCCGAATAGCCCAGCCGCCACGCCGCGTAGCTGCCGGCAAGCCATCCGCCGTCGGCGCCGCCGAGCGCCAGCAGGGCCGCCAGCCGCCAGCCGACCGCCGCCCGCGCGCCGCGCGGCGCCGGCAGCCGATAGAGCGTCTCGGCGCCGCCGGCGTCGTTCACCGGCTCTCCCGATCCTCCCGCCGCGCCAGCGCCGCGAGATGGAATCGATGAATGCGCAGCTCCGGGACGCGGTCGTCGTTGACGACGATCAAAGGCACCAGCCAGCCGCGCACCGCCGCCGCCGGCACCGGGCCGAAGTAGCGGCTGTCGTACGACCGTGGATGGCAGGGGGCGAACAGCCACACGTCGCCCGGCGCCATCCGGAAGCGGCCGAACGGCCAGTGCGCCAGCGGCCGCCCCGCCGAGTCGCGCGCCAGCGGCCGCGACGCCCCGACCGCGCGGCCGTTCACCGCCAGCCCGCCGGGGCCGAAGGCCACCTCGTCGCCGGCGCCGGCGAGCACCACCTTGCCGAGCGCCGCCGCGCCGCCGGCCGTCCCGGCGCCGCAAGGGCCGTCGCCCAGGTAGCCGCGCCGCCTGGCGAGCTCCGCGCCGGCCACCGGCGCGCAGGCCAGCACCAGGTCGCCGCGCGCCGGCGCCCGTTCGCGCCAGCCGCGCGGCACCTCCAGGTACAGGCCGCGCGGCAGGCTGGGGCTGGTATTGATCCGTCCGAGCCCAAGCAGCGCCGCGATGACGGCGAGCGCCATGCCAAAGGCCCATGTCCGCGGCAGCGCCCGCCGCCGGCTCAGCGCCCGCCGCCGGCTCATCGCCCGCTGCCAGCTCATCGTCCGCTGCCAGCTGCTTCCGACCTCGCCCACGAGCGCCGCACCCGCAGCGACGCCTGGCGGAACGCCGCCCGCTCGCAGTGCCTGGCCACCACCGCGTCGCGCAGCAGGCGCAGCGCGCCCAGCGTTTCCCGGCTCATGCCCCAGCGCCTGACCAGCAGCAGCGTCCGCGCCAGCAGCGCCGCCGCCCTCCCGAACTCGCCGCCCGCCACCTGCAGCTCGGCGCGGTCGATCGACAGCATCGTCAGGTGGAGCTGCATGCCCAGCTCTTCGAACCCCGCCGCGGCGCGCTCGTACGACCGCCGCGCCTGGTCCAGCTCGTGGAGCGAGCGGTCGATCCGGCCCTGCAGCCAGGCCCGCGACAGGCTTGCCACCGCATCGCCGCTGAAGCGCTGGTACAGGCCGGCGCTCCTCCCCACCTCCGCGCGCGCCTCCCATCCCTGCCCGGCGTCGTTGAGGTACCACGCAAGGCTGTGATGGGCGGCCAGCTCGAGGTACGGATCGCGTACGCCGTCGATGTCCGGGATCGCCCGGCGGATCAACCGGATGCCCCGCTCGGGATTGAGGTAGCCGATCGCCTCGGCTCTCGCCACCAGGGACCGCGCCGCCAGGTGCAGCTCGCCGACCCTCCGATAGGCCTGTTCGGCGCGCTGGAACGCCTTCGCCGCCTCCTCGAAGCTCCCCACGGTTTGGCGGTGGCTGCCCCGGTAGTTCAGCAGCTCTCCCTCGAGCAGCAGGTCGCCGCTGCCGACGCTCAGCCTCCGCTCCGCCTGCCGCAGCAGCTGTGCCGCCTCCCCGGGGCACGACGCCAGCCGCTTGGCGTTCGCCGTGATCGCCAGCGCCTCGCCCTGCAGATCCGCCAGCGCGGACGCGGGATAGCGCGTGGCGTCGAGACGCTCGGCGATCGCCATGCCGAGCTCGGCGATCGCCAGGCCCTCGCCAGGCTCGCGCCACAGCTCCTCCCGGTAGTCGCGGAAGAGTGCCTCGAGGACGCCGGCCGTCCGGTGCCTGGGCGAATTGCGGACGACCGTCAGCCGCCGCCCGGGCGGCAGGTCGCGCAGCGCGAGCCACAGCCGCGCGCCCGCTTCGAGGTCCGCCAGCTTGGCGCCGATGAGCACGGCGCTCTTGACGATCGCCGCGTCGAACGCCGCGTCGAACGCCGCGTCGAACGCCGCCGACTCCACCCGCGCCTGCAGCAGGTGGTGCCGGACGCGCGTGCGGCACGCGCCGCAGCCCGCCAGCAGGTGCCCGACGACGCGCCGGCAGCCATCGGGGGACAGCTTCCTTGCCAGCAGCTCCTCCACGTCGGTCGCGTCCAGATGCCGGTCATCGTCACTGCGCACGAGCATCCTCCCGCGGAGCGCTATTCGCCATTCGCATTAGAGTTGCTCGGCGCCCCCGTTTCCGGGACAGCCCTCCTGCCCGCCCCGGCCTTGCCCCGGCCGCCCTCCGGCTCCCGTTCGATTGCTCCGGATTCGGGCGTTCCGGTAAGATCGCCGTCGTGCCCCGGCAGCGCGCTCACCGCTCGACCATCTCGCTTCCGCCCAAGCTTCGCAATCGCCTCGAAGCGCGGGGAGCGCGGAGCGACAAGAGCCACGGGCCCTACAACTACACGCGGCAGCTCGCCCGCACTCTCGAGCTCTACGACTCGGTCCTGGTCAAGAGCGATCCGCGCCAGACGCGCGACATGCAAGACGACGACTACGAGCTTGTCGTCGCGGTGATCACCGACCCACTGGCGCTCGAAAGCTTCCACATCATGCGCCTCGGCGATTTCCTCTTCGATCTGCCAGGGTTCCGCGCCAAGGCGCGCGAGCGCGGCATCGACGCGCAGCAGTTCCGCGACCAGCTCAACGCCTTCTCCTACGCCGAAAAGCTCCACCTCGTCGATGCCGCGCAGGTGCGCAACGCACCGCCCCCGACCCCGAAACCCCCGGAGCCGGCAAGCGCGCCGCGTGCGCGCCGCAAGGCCCGGTAGCGGTCGCGCCAGCCCAAATCCGCGCCAGCCCAGATCCGCCACCTCCCCCCCTGTTTCCTTTTCTTCGACCCCGTGTTATGGTCTAGACCATTACTAATGCCCAAGCGGTGCCCGGGCGCCGGCATGGGCCGGGCGGCCCGAGCGAGCGAAAAAGCGTTAGACTCCCCGACCAGCATCCGACCATGCAACCGCCATCTCGCATTGCCGAGCCAGGAGCGGCGGAGATCCTCGATCTCCTGAAGGCCGCGCGGCCGAAGCTGCGCCGGCTGCTGGCTTCACTCGACGTCCCGCTGGAGGATTCCGAGGACCTGCTCCACGATGCCCTGGTCGCCCTGCTGGATCACTGGCAGGAGATCGACGGCGTGGTCAACCCCGAGGCCTGGCTCCTCGGCACCTTGCGCATCACCATCCTGCAGTACTGGCGCTGGCGCAAGCGGCAGCGCCGGTTATTGCTGCTGCTGTCGCGGGCGCCGGCCGCAAGCGAGCCGCCGCCGCAGGAGCGCCAGGACGCGGCGCGCGACGTCGCGGCGCTCACCGCCGATCTCTCGGCGCGCGACTGCCTGATCCTCTGCACCTGCCACGGCGACGTGCTGAAACCGCGCGAGGCTGCCGAGATCCTCGGCTGCCAGCCCGACTCGGTGCGCAAGCTCTCGCACCGCGCGCTGGCGAAGGTTCGCCGGCAACTCCCCACGCCGCCGGCTGCCGGGTCCGCCCGTCCCAGCGCCGCCGGCCCGCCCAAACCGCCGTCCACGAGGCGCCGACCATGACCAGCCCCCGCTCCGAACGCCTCATCATCACCCTGCCGCCCGACGTCATCGACCGTCTCAAGTCCCGCGGCGCGCGCAGCGACAAGACCCACGGTCCCTACAACTACACGCAGCAGCTCACCCGCACCCTGGAGCTCTACGAGTCGGTCGTCGTCAAGAGCGATCCGCGCGACACCCGCTCGTTGCCCAATGACCAGTACGACCTGATCCTCGGCCTGCTGCGCGACCCGCAGAAGCTCGAGTCGTTCCACATTCATCGGCTCGGCGACTATCTGCTCGAGCAGCCGCTCTTCGCCGAGCGCGCGCGGGCGATCGGGCTCGACCCCGACGAGCTGGCGAAGACCCTCAACGCCTACACCTTCGCCGAGAAGCTCCATCTCGTCGACGCCGCCCAGATCCGCAACGCTCCGCCGCCGCCCAAGCCCCGTGCCCGCTGACCGGCGGCGTCGATGCTGTCGATGGCTCGCCGCCGGACAGCCGCGGGGCTCGCTACCGGGGACCTGCCAGCACCCGGGGTGCTGACGGACGTGTAGGTTTTGCTCTAGCAGGCTGCAGGCTGCTGCAGATTCCGTGCATCGCGCTTCGCCTTGCGGGTTGGCCTTCAGGGAATGCCGCGGGTTCACCCTG
>DATKFK010001171.1:0-3712 GCA_035544375.1 Thermoanaerobaculia bacterium | reverse complement strand
CCGGTGCGACAAATGCAGCATCCGCGTCGGCCTGAATCACCAGCTTTTTCCATGATGGAGCATCGAGAGGCGGCATGTCTGCTCAACTTCCACGTGGATGGGTCAGGACCAGTCCTTGGTCTCACTCTTTCTGCCCGGGGTTCTTGGCGAGCTTTAGCTCCACCACCGCCGTCTCGTCGGCCGCCACGTTGACCTCGACGCCGCCGGGTTGGAACCCCTCCTTCCGCGCCGTGACCCGGTAGGCGTTGGCCGGGAGAGACGGAATCTCGAAGCTGCCGCTGGGATCGGTGACTGCCTGGAGCATCTGGGGCATCGGGCGCCGCGGGTCGATCGCCTCCACCTCGACCGTGGCGCCGGCGACCGCCTCGGCCCGAGCCGTCACGACCCTGCCCTGGACCTTCCCTGGCGTGATGTCGAGCGTGAGGTCGAGATCGGCGGAGACTTCCACGACCAATTGGAAGGTCCCGACGCGCAAGGGATCCACGATGACCAGCCGGTAGGTGCCGGCCTTCAGGCCCGAGATCCTGAACGTGCCGTCGGCGGCCGTCTCGGCGCCGCGCACACCCGCGCCGACGAGCATCAGGTGGGCCCCTGCCGCCGGCTGCCGCTCGGCCGAGACCTCCCCTGACAGCGTGTAGCCTCCCCCCAGATCGAGATCGAGGTGTGCTTCGGCTGCCCCGGGCTCGAGCGTCACCTGGCCGCTGGCACTGTGCCCGGAACCGCTGATGACCGTCACGAGCCACGGACCCGGAGGGAGGTCGGCGATGCGGTAGGCCCCAGAACCGTCGACCTCGCCCGCGACCTGCCCCGGCCAGTCGTTCATGTACATGTTAGGTCCCTCTTCGAGGGCCGTCGCCCCTACCCGCAGCTGCGCGACATCCTCCGGCTCGAGCCCGGTGAGCTGGCCGGCGATGACCGCGCCGGCGCGCTCGAGCGTCAGCGTCAGGCCCTCGACCGCCGCCTCGGAGACGTCGACCGGACCCGGGGCGCCGACCGGCACGTAGCCGCGCGCGGCTGCCTTCAGCTCGTAGTGGCCAGGCTGGACGAACATGAAGATGAAGGAGCCGTCCGAGAGGGACAACACGTTGTGGAAAGACCGGAAGCCTTCAGGCGCGGGCGCGAGAATGAGAGCAGCGCCGCCGACCGGCTGACCGGTCGCGTCGACGACCCGCCCGCTGACCGATTGGAACTGCTGATCCTCCGGCTCGGCCACCAGGTCGAGCTCGTTCTGTCCCGGACGTATGTCGAGCTCCACGGAGCGGCTCCGTGAGCCGAGCACCTGGACCCGGTGGCGGCCTGAATCCAGGCCGGAGATGGCATAGCGCCCGCCGGCGTCCACGACCGCGGTCGCCTGATCTCTTCTCCGTAGCAAGTCGCTCCTCAGGTCGCCGGTCGGCGAAGGAGAGGCGACAACCCTGACCCCGGGGCAGGGCCTGCCGGCGGCATCGGCCACGCGACCCGAGAGACTGCTGCCACTCTCCAAGACGACGTCGATCGGTGCGTTCTCTTGCCCCGCGGCAACCTCGATGCGCCCACGCCGCGCGGGCCTGTAACCTGCCGCCGTCACGGTGAGGTCGAAGGTCCCCGCCCCCAGGCCGGAGATCGTGAACCCGCCCCCGGCATCGGTGACCGCGGGAGGGCTGTACGCTTGCTCGAAACGCCCCAGGTCGCCGCCCGCCACCCTCTCGAGCCGCACCTCCGCTCCGAACACCGCCTGCCCGGCGCCGTCGGACACCAGGCCGGTGAGCCGGCCGCCGTCCTGCAGCTCGATCCGCAGCGGCTCGCGGGTTGGCGGCTTGATCTCGCGAGCCCGCGCCGGAGCATGGTCGGGATGGCGGACGGCGATCTCGAACGTCAGATCGCGCCGCAGGTCGGCGACGCGGAAGCGGCCGTCGGGCCCCGTGCTCACGGTGACCAGGTCACCGCCCCGGCCCCATCCGAGCTGGGCGAGATCGGCGGTGCCGCGGGCCGGCGTGGAGGAAGAGAGCCGGACCTCGGCGTCGGCAACCGCCGCGCCGCGGCGATCGATCACCAATCCCTCGATGGTGGCGCTTGCCTCCAATACGATGCGGCCAACGTCGGTTCGCGAACCATACGCCGGGACCGCGACGGCGGGCTGCTCGGCGGCGACGTATCCGGGACCGCCGGCGACGAGCCGGTACGTTCCCGGATTCAAGTGCCGCAGCTCGAATGTGCCCTGGGCCTCCGAGCTGGTCCGCAAAACGTCGTCGCCAAGGTCCCAGCTCTCCAGCGCCCGCGGCGACAGGTTCCCCAAAGCCCGCGCTTCCCTTGCCGGCACCGCGAGGATCGCGATCCCGGGCACGGGCTGGCCGGCGCGATCCACGACCTTCCCCACGACGCCGTGCCCCGTCGCAAGCACGATGCGGATCTCGGGAGGCGCTGGGCCCGGGGCTGGCTGCCGCGGGCCGGCGACGGCAGCTGGTGCCAGCACCGACGCCTTGGCGTAACCCGCGGCTGCGGCCTCCAGCTTGTAGGGTTGGCCCGAGGCAAGCGCACGGAGGCGGAAGCGGCCGGCTGGATCGGTGATCACCGGAGTCACCGGTTCGCCTCCGGCGAACACCTGCGCCGTCACTCGCGCCCCGGCGACGCCGCGCCCGGCCGTGTCGACGACGGACCCGACCAGGTCGAGCGCCCGGGCGAGCTTGATCCGCCAGGGCGCGCCCGCGCCAGGGGCCGTGGCTACCTGGGCCACATGGCCCGGAGCAGCGGCCTTCAGCCAGACACTCTCGCCAGGCGGCAGACGCAGCTGAAAGCTGCCGTCGGCCCGCGCCCGCGCGGTCGCGGCCACACTCTCGACCGTGAACCGGTTTCCCTGCCGCTCGGCCCATACCAGTCCGCCGCCGACGGCCAGGCCGCCGGCCGCTTCAATGAGCTGGCCGTCCACGGCGCGCACGCGCTCGAGCGCGACAGGCAGCCTGCCGCCGCGCGCCGCCGTCGAGGAGATCTCGGCTGCCACCTCGCCGCCCGGACCCTCGAAGATCAAGGGACCCATCGCGGCCCACGCCGCTTGCTGGCCGGCGAACGCAACCTCGAGACGGCCATCGCCACCCGCCATCGCGATCGGCCGGCCAGTGATGAGCCGCAGCAGGGCTCCTGCCACCGGTTGTCCGCCGGGGCCGCGAGCTTCCAGCATCAAGGGTGGATGGCGGACCAGCCGCAAGGTCGGCGCGGCGGATTTCCCGCCCGTTCCTGCCGGCTCGGCCAGCGACAGCTCCTGGCCGAAGAAGCGCGGATCGATGGCGGCAACGGTGACGGCCTCGCCGGCGGCCCGGTGGAACGCCAGCTGCCCGTCGGCCCCCGTCCGGCCGACCCGCTCGGCAGGTTCCCAGACCGGCTGCGGTGGGGCGGGAAACCGCACCTCGGTGCGCCGCAAGGCCAGCAGCACACCCGCCAGCGGCTCGCCCCGCTCGCCGACTGCCCGCACCGTCATCCGGACGGCCTGGACGAGCTGCGCGGGCGGCAGCTGCCGATCTTCGATCGACGCCGGCAGCAAGTAGTCGAGCGCCAGGTAGCCGGGAGCGCTGATCGCCACCCGATAGCACCCGGGAGCCGGCGCCTCGAAAGTGAAGGCGCCGTCTCGGTCCGCCCGCGTCGATGCGAGCGCGGCGGGAGGGCCCTGGCCGGCCAGCAACCGCCTCGCCGCCTCGTAGCCCAGCTCGGCGGCCAGCAGCTCGATGCGCGCCTCGGCGAC
>DATKFK010001170.1:0-4866 GCA_035544375.1 Thermoanaerobaculia bacterium | reverse complement strand
ATCTGCACGGTCGGTCCCTCGCGGCCCAGGGCGAGGCCGCTGCCGATGCCCAGGGTGCCGCTCGCGAACTTGATCAGCAGCACCCGCCGCCACTTCATGCCGCGTAAGCGGTGCAGCACCGCCTTGAGGTGTGGGATGCCGCTGCCGGCGGTCTCCGGCGCGTAACGGCGGACCAGCCAGAGGGCGGCGGCGGCGCCGCCGCCGCAGACGACCGCGGCGAGCGGCAGGCCCCACCATGCCGGCAGCGAGTGCGCGAAGCGGAAGAGGCCGTTGCGCAGCCGGTCCGCGGCGTCGAGGGTGAGCCGGAACACCGTGGCGGCGAGACCGGCGAGGATGCCGACCAGCAGCGCGCGGGGCACCACCCGGCGGCGACGCTCCTGGCGGCGGGCAAAGTCGCGGAGCTCGCGGCTGATGTCGCCGGAGGTGACCCCGTCGCCGGCGGGCCCCGCGCCTGCGGGGAGCGGCGAAGGACCGGTGCTTGGTCGACGCTCGCGCCGCATGCGTGGCACACCCCGCGAACGGGGGACGGCACCTCTCAGGCGTTTTGCCCGCAGGTCCTCGCGGCGCTGCCGCTGGGTCAGCCGACGCTGCCGGCGTTCGAGCGGCCGGAGACCACCATGTGGTCGCGGCGGTTCTGCCACCAGCAGCTCTCCTGGTGCTCGGTACAGACCGGGCGCTCCGAGCCGTAGCTGACGGTGCGCATCCGCTGGGCGGCGACCCCCAGGGAGGTGAGGTAGCCCTTGACCGCGCTGGCGCGGCGCTCGCCGAGCGCGAGGTTGTACTCGGCGGTGCCGCGCTCGTCGCAGTTGCCCTCGACCAGCAGGTCGAAATGGTCATAGGTACGCAGCAGGCTGGCGTTTTTCTGCAACCTGTCCCGCGCGTCTGCTTTGAGCTCGCTCTTGTCGAAGTCGAAGTAAACATCGGGGCTGAAGCCGCGGCGGCGAAGCTCACCGTTGACCACCTGCATGTCGCTCGACAGCATCGGATCCTCCGGAGCTTGGGCAGCGGGAGCGCGCGCCGGCCGCACCTGGGTGGCCGGCGACGGCGCAGGGGCGCTACGGGCCGCCGCTGCCGGCGCCGTGACCGGCTGCTTCCTCGCACATCCAAGAACGAAACCCACCAGAACCAGCAGCGCTACCCACGGCCAAGGCTTGCGGATCACCTCGTTCTCCTTTCCTCGGCTCGCCAGGCGAAGGAGCGCAGACGGAGCAGCCCAGGCCCGGCGGCCGGCCGTCGTCAGTCTAGCAGAATTCATATCGCATTGCGATCCACCTATCTCGCGATCCCGCGATCCCCTGCGGTACGTGGCGTTGGGCGGCGAGGCCCGTGGCCTTTGAAGTCTTGATGGCGTCGGGAGGCCCGGGGGGTGCGGCCGGCGGCGGCCGGGCTCACTCTTGATGCCCTGCCGGTCCAAAGCGCCGAGCAAGGCGCCCGACGGTCGAGCCTTGCACCAGGATGGCGAAGACGACGACGGCATAGGTGGCGTTGAGCACGGCGTCGCGGCCCACGAAAGGCGGCAGCGAGAGGGCGAGCGCGACCGAGATGCCTCCCCGGAGCCCGCCCCAGGTCAGCAGCGGCGCGGTGCCGCGAGGGGTGTCGCCGCCGCGGCGCACCAGCGGCAGCGGCAGGGCAACCGAGACGAAGCGCGCGCCGATGACGAGGACGATCATGCCCAGGACCATCGCGGCATGCGCCAGGGAGCCGATGCGAAACGTGGCCGTCTGCAGCCCGAGCAGGAGAAACAGCACGGCGTTCATGACGTAGTCGGCGAACGACCAGATGCGGTCCAAGGCCTCCGCGCTAGCGTCCCGCATGGTATGCCGCCGAGCGCGGTTGCCGACGAAGACGCCGGCGACCACGCAAGCCAGCGGCGCCGAGACATGAAGATGGGCCCCGAGGGCTATCAGGCCGGTCACCAGCGCGACGCTGAGCTGCACCTCGAGGTTCGGCTCGTCGACCCGCCGGGTCGCGGCGACGATGAGCACTCCTCCCGCGAGGCCGATCAGCGCGCCGCCGAGCGCCTCCTGCGCGAGGAGCAAGCTCACCGACGCCGGCGACACGCTGCCGGGCGCGGTGGCGACCGCCAGCAGCACCGTGAAGACGACGACCCCGACGCCGTCGTTGACGAGGCTCTCGCCGGTGAAGATGACCAGGAACGAGCGGGGCACGCGGAGGTGCTCCATCAGCGCGAGCACCGCGACCGGATCGGTAGGCGAGATCAGCGCGCCGAACAGCAGGCAGTAGACGAAGGGCACCGGGATGCCGACGAGCCCGAACAACACATACGCGCCGGCGCCGACGATGAGCGTCGACAGGAGCACGCCGACGGTGGCGAGCGTCAGGACGGTGCGGAGGTGCTGCCGTAGCTCGTGGTAGTCGACGGTCAGCGATCCGGCGAAGAGCAGGAAGCCGAGCATGCCCTTCATGAGCAAGGTGGAAAAGTCGACGCCGCCGGCGACCGGCGCCAGGCGCGCGGCGATGCCGAGCCGCGGCCAGAGCTGATCGGAGACGACGATCGCCACGCCGCCGAGCAGCCCTGCGACCAGCATGGCGATCGCCGGCGGCAGCTTCAGGAAGCGGTAGTTGAGGAAGCCCAAGACGGCCACGGCGATGAGCAGCAGCGCGGCGACGTCGAGGATGGCGGTCATCGGCGACCCGCGGCGGCAGCGGGGAGACGTGCCGGTCTCGGAAGGGTCACGGACCTTATCCTACCGCCGACGTTGCCGGGCTGGACGCGCGGGCGCGCGCAGGCGCAGGTGCCGAGAGGTAACGCGCGGATCGGCTGGAAAAACTCACGACATTCGCTGCGCGATGTGCTCTTGCGGGCTGACTCCGCCGACCCTTCGGAGGAGGCATCACCATCGCCGCCGGCGGGGACCAGCCGAAGCAAATCGCAGGCAGAGACGCGGACAGTGAGCTGCCTGAAGGCGGCCACCGTCGGCCTTGCTTTCGAGCCGAAGGCGAGAATGCGGGGATGGAAGCGAAGCGAACATCCCCCTATCTTGCTCCGAGCTCTCAGGGCTCGGCCGAGCTCTCAAACCTTGTCCGAAGACGGAGCGGCACTCGCTTCTCGCGCCGAGCGTTGCGAGCCGCCATTTGGCGACGATCATGGCGCGAGTCTCCTGCGCAACGGAACATCTCCCAAGCAATTGCTCCCAACGCCGTGGAGCGATTCACTATCCGTATCGGACGCGAAAGTGGTGGCCCGGCGCTCACTGTGTACAAAGTAAGGCTAAAGATTATCTTCAATGAGGATGACGAAGCTGTCGAGTCCGAGCCATCTTTCTCAAGGTGACAGGACCAAATATTATTTTGGCCCAGTATGTTCACGGAGTCACGAAGAAGGAGTGGGACGAATGTATTGAGAGGAATGTAACCACATTCCGCGCGATTGGCTACAAGCTTTACAAAGACCGCGACTGACCTGTTTCCACAGGGCCGAGAGGGAGCTTGGTGTTGGTCGCTCTCGCGCCGATCCGCGGCTGTGTCGCGATGAGCTCGAATGCAGTGGCGATTGCCTTTCGAAAGGCGTCAGGGGCCGCTGGCCGATTCGCATCCCACCATGCGGAGGCGTCGCGGATCTCGCGGGCGGCGCGGCGAGTGATCGTGAGCGCAAGCCTGGCGGTCAATCCTGGCGGAGCTCCCGCAGCAACTCATCGTTCCTGTACTCACTCGCATGCGGTGATTCTACGCCATGATTCGAGTCCTGGGTCCGTCCCGCCCGGGCGGACGCCGTGGCCCGCACCGTCGAGGCAAGCGAACGGCGCGTCGGGGACGTTCTCGCGAGCGTGCGGCGCCAATAATCGGGGGCGCGATCGACCTGGACCTGCGAGCGCCAGGGTTGAAGAAGCATCAGTGCAGGGGGCCAGTCAGGCCACGCTCGGCGAGGTGCCACGCGTCGTGGCCCTGCTCCTTCAGCCAGGCGACGACCTTGGGGGCGATGCCCATATCCGCGAGGAATCGCACCGGCGCCTAAGCCGAGAAGACCTCTTCGCGCGCCAGCCAAGCTGCGTACCCGAGGGCCTGCTGGATGTCTTCCTTCTCGAGGTATGGGTAATCCTCGACGATCTCCTCGACGGGCGCCCCTTCCGCGATCAGGGTCACGACGTGGCCGACAGTGATCCGCATGCCACGGATGCACGCCCTGCCGCCCATGATCTTGGGGTCAAAGGTGATGCGGTCGAAAGCCACTGGATTCCCTTTCTCGTCGTACGAACCAGCCATTTCCGAGAGTAACACCGATCGGCCAGTTCATGATGCCGGTCTGGGAGTGGCAGGCGGCCAGGCCAGCGACGCTGGACCAGCGCGGCGATGGCCGCCAGGAAGATGAAGGGCGAAGCGTTGTCGACGAAGCGCGCAGGGACCTTTCGCAGGCGGCGAGCAGGGCCGAGGCCTGCGCCTCGGCCACGGTGGCGAAGCGTCGCCCGGGAGGTGCCGGGGAGAGCGGCGAGTCCGCCCCATTCCCCGAGCAGCTCCCGGCGAGCCTGCCGGAACTGCGGAAGAGGCGACCGCCGGCGAGCACCAGGCCGAGCAGCTCGCCGTCGTTCGCGAGATGCGCATAGCGCGCCAGGCGAGGCGCGCGTTTCCACGAGTTCAAGCAGGCCCGCCGGTTTTTATTCCTTTCGGCCCGCTGGCGTCCGTTGCTGGATCAGTTCGCGCAACGCCTCGTTGACGGCGTGCGCGTCGGGAAAAGCCTCAGCCACGTCTGGGTCCAACACGATCAGCTTGCAGTCGTCCGAGAAACGATCAGCGTACTTGCCCCGGACACCGCCGCTGAAGTCGTACTCTTCGAGCATCTCATCGGCCGGTTTGTGGTTCCTCTCGCTCATATTGCTCCTGTTCAGCCTGGGTCGCCGTGCGGGCGCT
>DATKFK010001169.1:0-3497 GCA_035544375.1 Thermoanaerobaculia bacterium | reverse complement strand
GAGCCCAGGGAGACGGCGACCGCCGGCCAGCAGCCCGCCAGCTTCGGTTCGCTGGGAGATTTCTTCAAGTCCAGCAGCCAGCGGAGAAAGTAGCCTGGACACCTCGCCGGTCCCCGCTCCCCCCGGCGCCGCCGCCGCGCCGGAGCCACGGATCGAGCTGGCCGGGGTGTCGCTGTGCTACCGGCTGGCCAAGCAGCGCATCCGGTCTTTCAAGGAGTACGCCATCCACTTCATGAAGGGGGCGCTCTCCTACGAGCAGCTGTGGGCGCTGCGCGACATCGAGCTGACCATCCGCAGCGGCGAGACCGTCGGCATCGTCGGCCGCAACGGCGCCGGCAAGAGCACGCTGCTGAAGGTCATCTCGCAGGTGCTCAAGCCAACCACGGGCACCGCCAGGGTGCGCGGCAGGCTGTCTCCCATCCTCGAGCTGGGCACCGGCTTCGACCGCGAGCTGACCGGCTTCGAGAACATCTATCTCAACGCGCTGCTGCTCGGCCATTCCCGCCGTGAGGTCGCCGATGCGGTCGCGGAGATCGTCGAGTTCAGCGGCCTGGGAGACTTCGTGCGGGCGCCGATCCGCAACTACTCCACGGGCATGCTCGCCCGTCTTGGCTTCGCGGTCGCCACCGCCTGGCTGCCGGACATCATGATCCTCGACGAGGTCCTCGCGGTCGGCGACTCCTCCTTCACCCACAAGTGCGAGCAGCGCCTGCGCAGCTTCCACGAAGCAGGCACCACCGTGCTGATGGTCTCCCACAACGCCGAGGCGATCCGCCACAACTGCACCCGCTGCCTGTGGCTCGACGCCGGCCGCCTGCTCGCCGACGGCCCCACCGGCGAAGTCCTGGCGCTCTACGAGGGCCACGGCACCGAACCCGACGCCCGCCGCGCCGGTCACCTGGCGGTCACCGCATAGAAGGCAGAAGACGCCCCGCCGGCGGGCGTGTGCCCGGGCTCCGGCCCCCGCCGGCGAGCCCGGCCGCCTGCCCGTAAATAGGCATCCTGACAGGAAGATTGACTGTTGGCACGAGTTGTGTGCTAGTCTCCGAGTCCGATTCACCGTTGTTCGCAGAGTTGTCAGTTGTACTGGGCCGGCCGACTTGTGAGGAGTTCCATACGCCCATGACTTGCCAGAGCGCCTCCTGCCGTGGCCTCGACGCTCCTTCCTCGCTCCGACTTCTGGCGTTACCGGCGCTACTGGCGCTGATTGCCGCAACCGCCGCCGCCACGCCAGCCGAGGCGCAAAGCCTTTACGGATCACACGAGTCCCTGGTGCGGCAAAACCTGGTGGCGCAGCAGCATGACTATTCCTACCTGCGCACCACCCAGGAGGTGATGCAGGCGGTCGAGTCCGGCTCGCTCGTCCCGGTGCGCGGCAACCAGGACTTCGAGCTTGCCGGCAGCGAGGTTTCCTTCCCGTACGCCCGCCCGGAGGTCAAGACGTTCCTCGAGCAGCTGGGGCAAGCCTACCGCGCCTCCTGCGGTGAGCCCCTGGTGGTGACCAGCCTGGTGCGCCCGATCTCGCGCCAACCCTGGAACGCCTCGCCGATCTCGGTGCACCCGACCGGCATGGCGGTCGACCTGCGGCGCAGCGACCGGCGCGGCTGCCGGCAGTGGCTCGAAAGCACCCTGCTGGCCCTCGAAGGCGAGGGCATGGTGGAGGCGACCCGCGAGCACTGGCCGCCGCATTATCACGTCGCGGTCTTCCCCGACCCGCTGCTGCTGCCCGGGCCGATCGGCGATCCGAACGGCGTCGTCCGCGTCGCCGCCCTGGCCACCTTGCACGGGGGCATGCTGGCAGAGGCCGACGTGCGTTCGGCCGCGCGCTCCGAGTCGGATGGCGACGGCGAGCCGGTTGCCCGCCATGGCCGCGTCCACGTCGGCCGCTCCTCGCGCACCGGCAGGCTCCGCATCTCCCAGACCGCGGCGACGGCAGTTGCCCGCCGGCCGCAGCGGCAGGCCGCGGCCGACACACGCATCGTGGTCCATCGCCATGGTGCCCGCCATGGCCAGAGCGGCCGCGACCAGAACGGCCAGAGCGGCCGCGATCGGCAAGCCGGCGCCACGCGCCACGGCTCCGGCACCGCGGCCCGCGTCGCGCGAGCGGAGCGCTCGGAGCCCACCACGAAGCGCCACTCCCGCTCCCGCTCGCACGCGGCCTCCCGCGCCACGGCCGCGGCGCGGTAGCGCACCAGCGCACAGCCGCGCCTTCACGGCACGCGCGCCGGCCGCCGCGCTACGCGAGCGCGGCGACGCGGTGGGCGATGATCTTCTGTTGCAGACCCTTGAGCTGGAACTCCCCCAGCGGCTCGGTGGGAATGACGCCGGCGAGCAGGCGGTGGGTCTCCGGGCCCAGCACGACGTCGCCGGGCCGGGCGACCAGGGCCTCGAGCCGGGCCGCGACGTTGACCGTGTTACCGAGCACGGTGTAATCGACCCGGCGTGCGCTGCCGATGTCGCCCACCACGACGGGGCCGCTGTTGAGGGCGACGCGTGCGGCGAAGCCCGGCAAGCCCTGCGCGGCGCGATCGGCGTTCCATGCCTGCAGGCTGCGCTGGATCTCGACCGCGGCGCGCACCGCTCGCTCGGCGTGATCGGGTTGCGGCATGGGCGCGCCGAAAAATGCCATCACGCAGTCGCCGATGAACTTGTCGAGAGTGCCGCCGGCGGCAAAGATGGCTTCCACGGACAGGTTGAGAAAGGCGTTCAGCAACTCCGCGGCGTGCTCGGGAGTCGAGCCCTCGGCGAAGGCGGTGAAGCCGACCAGGTCGGCGAAGAGCACCGTCGCCTCCGCGGCGCGCAGCCGCCGGATGCTCTCGTCGGCGTCGCCCGCCCCCTGGCGCAACACCTCCTCGATGAGCGCCGGCGAATGATAGCGCTCGAGGCGGGTGCGCACCTGCTTCTCGAACTCTGCCTTGGCCGCGTAGCGCAGGCGTTCGATCGCGACCGCCGCGTAGTTGGCGATGGTGGCCAGGAAGTCCACCTCGCGCTCGCCGAAGGCGCCGACGTGGAAGGGCGAATCGACCTGCACCACCCCGATGATGTGGTCGCCCGACCATAGAGGAGTGCACATCGCGGAACGGATCTGGTGCAGGCGGATCGACTCGCCGCCGGTCAGCCGCTGGTCCGACAGCGCGTCGAAGGTGACCAGCGCCACCCGCTCGCGCATGACCGCCCGCAGCATGGTGCGCGAAACCGGCACCTCCTCCGAGGGTCGCAGCTCGACGCGGTCCTTGAAGCGCGCCGCCTCGCAAACCAGCTCGGATGCGGCGTCGGAAAGCAGGATGAAGCCCCGGTCGACCGGCAGCGCCTCGAACAGGATGTCGAGCACGCGCACCAGCACCTCGTCGACCGAGTCGGCGACCAGCAGCACGCGGGCGAGGCGTGCCAGGAAGCCCAGCATGCGGTGAGCATTGTCGTTGGCCGCCGCCACGGCCGGTCCGCCGGGCGCGCCGGCGCCGGCCGGCAGAGGCGCCGGCTGCAGACCGAACGCCGCG
>DATKFK010001168.1:0-4841 GCA_035544375.1 Thermoanaerobaculia bacterium | reverse complement strand
CGCTGCCGCGCCGCGCACTCGACGCAGAGCCCGAGGTCCCGCCGCAGGTGGTCCGTGCAAGCAGAGCGCCCACAGCCGCCGCAGCTGCCGGCGCCGGGCTGGCCGCAGACACGATGAGTGAAGAACCCGACCGTGACCTGGCAGCTCCCACCCGGAGAAGCTCCCAGCCAATGGGGTCCCAGTGCCGCGGGCGCCCCCGGCGCCCCGGGCGGTCCCGGCGGTCGTCCGATCATGATTGCCCCTCCCGCGCGGCAGCCGCCGGCCGGCGGCTCACCTGCGCGTACAGACTGCCGATCGTTGCGAGGAGATCTTCGAGACCATCCTCCGGGGCGGCTTTCGCAAGATCGAACGCCTTCCCGAGCTCGAAGGTGCGCCGGACCTTGAGCACCAGTCGGCGCTCGTTCGCCGTCGTGGTGATGCCGGCGCCGGCGCCGGCCTGCCCGGCGGCAGGCGCGGCGGCAAGCGACCAGTCGCCGGTGCGCAAGCCGAGGCGCGCCGCGACCAGGCGCCGCCCCCGCGTCTTGACCTTGCGCTTGGTCTTGCCGCTGGCACCGCGCTTGGTGATCTCGCGGACCCGCAGGTCATAGAGGACCCGCCAGGAGAGGACGCTGCCGTCGGCCAGGCGCGCCTGACCCGCCAGCAGCGGCTTGCGGTAGTCCTTCTCCACCACCTTGAGGAGGCCCTTGTTCTTGAACGGACCGGGAAGCTGCCTCGGCGCGCCGACCCGTTCGCCCAGGTCGGACCTGAGATCCACCTCCAGCCGCAGCGGCTGCTCGGCATCCATGTCCCGCTGGAAGATCCGCACGCAGGGCAAGAGGAGCTTCTCGACCCGCGCCACGAAGGGCCCTTGCCCGGCGCCGAGCAGCTGCGCGCCCTTCCACCTTGCCCAGGCCACGGCGGCGGCGCCCAGGACGAGCGCCGGCAGCCCCAGCCAGGGCGCCTTGAAGGACGCGACGATCGCGACGACTGCCACCGCAATCCCGAAGCACCCCAGGTTGCGGCAGAAGCGCGACGCCGGCAGCGTGACCGGCCCCAGCTCCACCACCTGCTTCAGGCTCTCGCACCAGCGGCTCGCCGGCATGCTCGAGCGGACCCTCCGCTCCGCGAGGAACTGCTTCTGGTCCGGGCGCAGGCTCTCGACGGCGGCAATGGCCGCGGCGACGCTCATTGCGCCCGCCTCTCGATCGCCGCCGGCCACTCCTCGGCGCCGGCGCCGGCCCCGGCAAGGGCGGCGCCGCCAAGACCCTCCAGCAGCGCGCCATACCAGCCACGCAGCTCGCTCATGCCCGCCTCCCAGGAATAGCGCTCGGCCGCCTTGCGCCGCGCCCTCGCCGCCATCTCGTGCCTCGCCCGCGGGCTCTCCAGCAGCACCCGCAGGGCCCGCGCCAGCTCCGACGGACGGTCCGGACGCACCAGGCGGCCGTCGCTCCCGTCGTCGATCACCTCGCGCAGCGACGGGAGGTCCGAGGCGACGACCGGCACGCCGGCCGCCATCGATTCGAGCACCTTGAGCGGCAGGCAGCCCTGCTCGAGGTTCCGGGGACACTCGGTCAGCGGCGCCACCGAGAGCTCGGCATGCGCCACCCACGGCGCGAGCTCCGCGTCGCTCAGGCCGTAGTGCCAGCGGACGCGCCCAGCCGGCGCGACACGCTCGGCGAGACGCTTCAGGGCGCGAGCCCGGCGCGTCCGGCCCGCGGCGCAGATCACCAGGCCGAGATCCTCGAGGTCCCGCAGCAGCGCGAAAGCGCGAAGCAGCACCTCGACTCCCTGCCAGCCTTGCAGCGCCCCGAAGTACAGCAGGTAGCGCGCCGGCGCCCCGGCCGGCCGGGCCGCGCGGTCCCCGGCCGCCGCGCTTCCTGCCGGCGGCTCGGCGCCGTTGGCGACGACGCAGATCTTGCCGGCAGGAACGCCGAGCGCGACGAGGTTGTCCCGCATGGTGCGCGACGGTGTGATCACCCAGTCTGCCGCCGACCAGCAGAAGCGCTCGGCCGCGCGGAGGCGGTCGCGGAGACCCCCTGGCAGACGCGGGTAGGCGTCCGGGAGCTCGATCGACGGCAGGCCGTTGACTTCGTAGACCGCCGCTCCGCGCCGCCGCGGACAGGTGAGGATCGGCAGCCCCGACCAGGGATCGCGGAACTGGCAGATCTCGAGGCAGGGCTGCGACGCCATCACCTGCGACAGCCGCGCCCCGAATGCCAGCGCACGATCGAGAAGATTCGGCAGGCGCCGCAGAGCCGGATCGCCGCCGCCGAAGCGCAGCACCTCCACCTCGCCGGCGCAGCGCTCGAGACCCTCGGCGGCGCCAGGGGAGCCGCCGGCGAGCCGCTGGTACAGCGGCAGCGTCTCGCTGCCGAGCGTGAAGAGCACGCCGCCGCCGGCCGCCTCGAACAGCGCCGCGGCCACCCGCCGGATGCGGTGGGCCGACCCCTTGCTCGCCGGGAAGCGGTCGAACGCCGCATACAGCGCCCGGTAGTCGAGGATCTGCAGGGTCACGGCCGTATCTCCTCAAACGCCGCCAGGACGGCGCCACATTGGCTTGCGTGCGGGTGTTGCTCCCGGTCCGCTGCCAGCTCCCTTGCGCGCGGCTTCGCTCCCCGGATCATAGCAGCGCCCGCGCGGTCCTCCGCGCCGGCTCACCCCGTTTCGTCGAGATAGGGGACTGCCCTATTTTCGCTAATATGATTCTTGACTTATAAGCAAAAGCGGCTATAGTTTGCGCGCTTCATCTCTTGAGTTTGCAGCTTTTCTTTGCCCGGCCAGAGCCGGCGCCGCGTCGGCTCGCCGCGCGGAGCGTCAAGTCGCGGCCGCGTCCGTGGACGCCTGTCCACAAGGAGAGTCCTGTCATGGAGCGCAAGGTCTGTTCCCTGGTCCTCGCCGCGGCGCTCGCCGCGGTGCCGGCCACCGCCGGCAACGGTCACTTCCTGCACGGCGTCGGCGCCGTCAACGACGCCATGGGCGGCGCGGGAGTGGCGCTCCCCAACGACACCCTGGGCGCGCTCAACCTCAATCCGGCACTGCTCACCGAGCTCGACGGCAGCGGCTTCGAGTTCAGCGCCGAGTACCCCAAGGCCGGCAACGCCGTCAGCAGCCAGGTGGGCCCCTTCTCCGGTCGCACCACCGAGTCGGGGCGCACGCCGCTGATCCCGGCCTTCGGCTTCACCCGCCACCCCAAGGACAGCACCTTCGCCTACGGCGTCGGCTTCCTGGGCCTGGCCGGCTTCGGCGTCGACTACCCGCAGGACCCCCACAACCCGATCCTGTCGCCGCAGCCCCAGGGCTTCGGACGGGTCTATGCCAACTACCAGTTCCTCAAGGTGCCGGTCGTCGCGGCGCTGCGCCTCAGCCCGGAGTGGTCGGTGGGCGTCGCCTTCGTCACCGGCCGCACGTCGCTCACCGCCGATCCCGCCGGCTTCGCGGCGCCCGACTGCGGACCGAACGGCTGTTTCTATCCGCGCGTCGCGACCGACAGCGCCTTCGGCGTCGGCGGCCAGATCGGCGTCCATTACCGGCCCAGCCACATCTGGGCCTTCGGCGCCTCGTACACGACCGAGCAGCGATTCCAGAGCTTCGAGTGGAATTCGGCGGTCGCCAACCCTGCGCTGCCGACCTACGGCACCGCGCGCCGCATCTCGTTCCGGCTCGACAACCCGCCGACGGCCGTCGCCGGCATCGCCTTCACCCCCACCCCGGAGCTGAAGTTCGCCGCCGACGGCAAGTGGCTCGACTACGCCAACACGACCGGCTTCAGCGGCTTCGGGCTGGCGCCGGACGGCCATGCGCTCGGGCTGGGGTGGCGCAGCATCACCGTCTTCGACATCGGCGGCCAGTACCAGGCGACATCCCGGATGACCCTGCGCCTGGGGTACAACCACGCCGAAAACGCGATCCCGGACAAGTCCGCCTTCTTCAACGTCGCCTCGCCCGCCATCTGGGGCAACCACGTCACCGCCGGCGCGGGCCTGCGCGTCGACTCGGCGTTGACACTCAACCTGGCCTACTACCAGGCGCTGAAGACCCGCATCACCGGACCGCTCTACCCGGTGCCGGGAGGCGTCGTGAGCGACGAGCAGTCGCTGCGCTCCTGGATTGCAACGTTTTCTTTTAAGCTCTAAGCTTTTGGCGGCTCGCGGTCGTGACGGAAGTGAGTGAAATCGGCACGGCGTTCCGTTTCCCGATACAGCGTCCGGCGGTTCGACCGGCGCCGAAAGCAGAGGTGCGATGCAGCGGGTCAGGGTTACGGACTACGGCGTGGACATCGTGTTCGGCGGCCCGCTGGGCCGCGAGGAGACCGCGGAGCTGCTCGCGGAGCTGCACCGCGAGCTGCCCCGGGGCCGCCGCTTCGGCGTGCTGGTCGACTCGCGGCGGTCGCGGGCCTACTCGGCGAAGGAGCAGGAGGCCTTCAGGCGCGGCATCCTGCTGTGCGTCGAGCGCGGGATGGAGCGCTCCGTGGTGGTGGTCGACAGCCAGATCTCGGCGCTCCAGGCCAAGCGGCTCGGCAAGGAAACCGGCACGCTTGCCTGGACGCGCTACATCGACTCCAGGAAGCATCCGCACTGGCAGCGCATGGCCGAGGACTGGCTGCTGCGCGGCATCGATCCCGAGCTGACATAAGAACAGCTGGGCGAAGGAAAAACGCCTGGCCGAAGAGAGGGGAGGGGGCGTCCCCGCTTGGGGTCGGCGAAGGCGTTGGGCTGAGACGGGAGTTTGGTCGGGGCGAGAGGATTTGAACCTCCGACCTCACGGTCCCGAACCGTGCGCTCTAGCCAAACTGAGCTACGCCCCGTCCACTGATCTATCCTAGTGGTCCCCCCCGAATTGTCAACTCGGGAAAGGGACACCGC
>DATKFK010001167.1:0-3506 GCA_035544375.1 Thermoanaerobaculia bacterium | reverse complement strand
CTTTGCCACCTGTTCGCCGATTCGCACACCGGCGTCGAAACGTTGCGTGACGATATCGGTCAGCGCGGATTCGCTAATGGCCTCGACCTTGATGTCCGGATATTTGGCGAGGAACTTCGCAAGCTTCGGCCAGAGCAGGGTATCCACGGCATATTCGGTGGCCGTGATCCGGATCGTGCCGGACGGCTTCTCGCGCAATTCGCGCAGGGCGGCGAGTTCGGCGTCGATCTCCTCGAAACGCGGCGACAATGTACGAAAGAGCCGATCACCGGCTTCGGTCGGCGAGACGCTGCGCGTGGTTCGGGTGAGAAGGCGCACGCCGAGACGGGCCTCGAGCTGGCGAACCGTCTGGCTCAGCGCTGATTGCGACAGCCCGAGTTTCGCTGCTGCCCTGGTGAAGCTTCGCTCTCGCGCGACGGCAACGAAAGCCATGAGGTCGTCGAGGCCGCCGCGCTGCATTCAGTTCTCCTGCTTATAGGTGCTTTCCGATTATAGCGGCTAGTCCGGGCAGTGGCACAACCTAAATTGAGCTGAAGCAACACGAGGATGGAGGGTGTTATGGAAATCAAACGCAGCGGCTCGGATGCCTCACGCAGGGGTCCGGCCGATTGGTTCACAGGCGCGGTACGCATTGATCCCTTGTTTCAGGCGGCGGAGCCGGCACGCGCCGGTGCCGGCCACGTCACCTTTGAACCGGGTGCACGCACGATGTGGCACACCCATCCGCTCGGCCAGACGTTGATCATCACCTCGGGTCTCGGCTGGGTACAGCGCGACGGCGGCGCGATCGAGGAAGTGCGGCCCGGCGACATCGTCTGGTTCCCGCCCGGCGAGAAGCACTGGCATGGCGCTGCCCCGGCCACGGCCATGACGCACGTCGCCATTCAGGAAAAGCTCGACGGGAAGGTCGTCGACTGGCTGGAGCAGGTCACCGACGAGCAATACCGCAGGTGATCGAGCCGGCGACGCTCTCTCCCGCGGCGCCGCGGCACCTGGGCACGGCGGCCGGCCCCTGGCCTACGCCGGCGGCGGGTCCGGCTTCTGGCGTTCACTGGACGCCGGCGCGCACTGGCGGGCGCTCGACGACGGTCTGGAGGCGCAGGCGGCCACCCACCTCGCCCTGGGGTCCGACGGCACCTCGACGTTCCTCTATGCCAGCGTCACGACACCCTATTCGCCCGGCTCGGGCAACCTCTTCACCCGCCGCGTGCCCAGGACCGGCAGCGACACCGGCGGGGGCGGCAGCCTGGCGGGAGATGGCTGGAAGCAGGTGGGCACCGCCGACGCCTTCGTGTTCGGCGTCGATCCCCAGGACCCCGAGACCCTCTATGGCGCCGTCGCGGCGCTGCCGTCCTCCCGCCTCGGCAAGAGCCGCGACGGCGGGGTTTCCTGGACCTCGCTGCCCTACCCGGGCCTGTACGGCCCCGACCTCGTCACCGTCGATCCCCGGAACCCGCGCGTGGTCTATGCCGGCGGCATGGAGCGCACCGGCACCGACTCGGATTGCAAGGTTTTGCGCAGCACCACCGGCGGCCACACCTGGCGGTGCATGACCGGCGCCTTCGAGATGGATGGGCTCGTCATCGATCCGGCGCGGCCGGCGACCGTCTATCTGCTCGCCGGCATCGTCTTCAAGAGCCAGGACCACGGCGCGACCTGGACGAGCGCCGGGCGCGGGCTGCCCCAGGGCCTGTTCGCGACCAGCCTCGCGCTCGATCCCACGAATCCGCGGCAGCTGTACCTCGGCGTGGGTGGCGAGACAGCGGTGTATCGCAGCATCGACGGTGCGCGGACCTGGAGCCCGAGCGGCAGCGGGGTGCCCTCGCCGATCACCTCGTTGGTGGTGGATCCCCGAACGCCCTCGACGCTCTATGCCGGCGTCCGCCAGGTCGGCGCCTTCGTCAGCACCGACCGGGGGGCCACCTGGGGAACCTTGTCCGGCGGCCTGCCGGCGGCGCTCTTCACCGGCGAGATCCTGCTCGACCCGCTGCCGCCGACGATGCTCTACGCCGTCACCACCGCCGGCGTGTACGCTCTCGACCTGCGCCGCGGTCCCTTGTAACCAAGGTGTTCCCGGCTACCTTTAGCGGCCGCGCGCGGCTGTGCTCGACCGATCGTTGGTAGGCTACAATAGGCCCCCGAGCATCCAGCCGCCCAGGATGGAGCAAGGCCGTGGCGTTGCCCAAAGTCAAAGAACAGATTCTGAACGACCTCGAGCGCCTCTCGCCCGAGAAGCAAAGGCGCGCCGCCGAGCTTGTCCACGAGCTCGTCTCCGTCCTGCCCAAAGGTGCATCCGTCGACGACCTGCTTAGCGTTTCCGGCACGCTGAATGACGGGGCTGCCCGCGAGATGATCCAGGCCATAGAAGAGGGCTGCGAGCGGGTAGACCTCGATGAATGGTAGGTACCTTCTCGACTCCAACGTCGCCATCCTGATTCTCAATCAAGAAGTGGACCTGGAAGCCCGCCGTGGCGCTGGCGTCGAAGCGTTTCTCTGCTTGACGGTTGTCGGCGAATTGCTCTTTGGAGCCGAAAAATCTCGCGAGACTGCCGCAAACCGTGCCAAGGTAGATCGCTTGATTGAGCTATGCCCATTAGCTCCACAGGATCTCGCTACAGCACGTCGATATGCTGCGCTCAAGGCCGCACTCCAAGAGAGAGGCCGCTTGATCCCGGAAAACGATCTCTGGATTGCGGCCTGTGCGCTCCAACATGGCTTGGTGCTCGCAACTCGCGACCACCACTTTGAGCGGGTCGGAGATCTTCGAGTCGAAACCTGGTAAGACGCAGAGGGTGCCGAAGAGAGGCGCCGCTACCGTGCCGATCAGCAGGCGAGAGCTTCTGCAGGCTGTCGGGAGGGGCGCCGCCACCGCGCTGGCGGCCGGCGCCACCGCCGCGGTAGCCCGCGCCGCGGCAGCTCGCGCCGGGGCCGCGCCGGACTGGGCGAGGCTGCGCTCGCGGCTGGCCGGCACGCTGATCCTGCCAGGCGAGGCCGGGTACGAGGCGGCACGGCGCTCCTTCAATCCGCTCTTCGACGGGCGGCGGCCGGCGGCGGTGGCGCGCTGCGCCGGGCCCGAGGACGTCCAGCGCTGCGTGGCGGCGGCCGCCGCCTGGGGGTTGCCGATCGCCGCCCGCGGCGGCGGCCACAGCTATGCCGGCTACTCGACGCCGGAGCACGGGCTGGTGGTCGATATGTCCGCCATGGCAGGAGTGGAGGTCCGCCCGGACGGCACGGCGGCGGTGGGCGCCGGCGCCCGGCTGATCGACGTCTACGCCGCGCTGGCCCGCGCCGGACGCTGCCTGCCCGCGGGCTCCTGCCCGACGGTCGGCATCGCCGGGCTGACCCTTGGGGGCGGCGTCGGCGTGCTGGCGAGGAAGCTGGGCCTGACCTGCGACCGGCTGACCGCGGCGCGGGTGGTGACCGCCGACGCCCTGATGCGCACCGCCTCGGCCGCTGCCGAGCCGGACCTCTTCTGGGCGCTGCGCGGCGGCGGCGGCGGCAACCTG
>DATKFK010001166.1:0-15613 GCA_035544375.1 Thermoanaerobaculia bacterium | reverse complement strand
AGCTCGAGCACCGCGGCGAGTTCGAGCGCATCGGCGGCCTGGCGTACCTGGCCAGCCTCGACCTGGACCTGCCGGACATCCGCCGGGTCGGCGCGTACGCCGGCATCGTGCGCGAGCGCGCCGTGCGGCGGCGGCTGCTGCAGGCGGCCGAGCGCCTGGACCGGCGGGCGCGGACCGGCCAGGCCGATGCGACGGCGATCGCCGCCATCGCCGCCCGGGAGCTCGAGGAGTTGCAGGACCCGGCCACCGATGAACAGGGGCCGTCCGGGGGCCGGCTGCTGCGCCAGCTGATCGAGGACACCCAGGCGCGCCACGAGCAGCGGGCGGCGACGGGAAAGGCGGTGCTCGGGCTGCAAACCGGGGTGCCGCGGCTCGACGGGTTGCTGTCGGGCCTCAACCGCGGTCTGTACCTGCTGGCCGGCCCCCCCGGCATGGGCAAGACGACCTTCGCGCTGCAAACCGCACTGCACGTGGCGCGCGAGGCGCCGGTGGTCTATGCCTCGTTCGAGAACAGCGCGAGCAACCTGCTGCTCAAGGCGGTGTGCGGCCACGGGGGCATCAACGCGCGCGACGTCCGCCGCGGTTTCGTCAATCCCCGCACGGTGGCGGCCGCCGGCGGTGAGCTGGCGCCGCTGCTCGGGCGGCTGGACATCTTGGACGGCGACGGCCGCCTGACGGTGGGCCACTTGCGGGGCCGGGCGCGGCGGCTGCTGGCGGCGCAGGGGGCGCGGCGCTGCCTGGTCGTGATCGACTACTTGCAGCTATGGGCCAAGACGAGCCGTGAGCTGCGCGACCTAAGCGACGTGCGGGCGAAGGTGGACACGCTGGGCGGCGAGCTGATCGCGCTGTCGAAGCAGCTCGACTCGCCGGTCTTGGCGCTCTCCTCGCAGAGCCGCGCCGGCGGCGCCTACGGCCGCGGCGGCGGCGAGGCCGCCCTCGACTCGATGAAGGAATCGGGCGATCTCGAGTACTCGGCCGACGCGGCGCTGTTCCTGACCGAGTCCAAGGAGCGCCGGCCGGCGCCGCCGGCGGTGGCGCTGGACCTGACGGTGCGGAAGAACCGCAACGGCCCGACCGGCATGATCGAGCTGGTGTTCTTGCCGGACCGCGGGCTGCTGCGGGAGGAAGCGCCGGCGTCGTAAGGCCGCGTGGAGGCCTCCGCCGGGCGGGCTGGGTCTTGGCGAGGGGCCGGTCCGCGCGGTGTGGGGTGGGGGTGGCCGACCCCCCGTGCCAGGGGCAACACCGGTCGCCGGTCCCGGCGCCGATCGCCGGAGGCAACGCCGGTCGCATGCCCGCCGGGAACAAACTCCGTCTTCACAAGAGGTGGGATCGGGCGATGGCCCCTTTAGGAGGGCAAGTCGGTCGGCGGCGAGTTGAGGACGAGCGACCCCTCTACCCAGCCCGGCGGCAGCGGTGGAACCACGAGGGGTGGACCGCGAAGCGGGGCAAACGGCACTGTGATTTCACGACGCCATGATGTTGCGGTATTGTGGAGCCATGGCATTGTGGTATCATGGTGTCGTTGGAGGTGGAACGAATGGTCCATGCCGACGAACTGCCGCCTGAAACCCGCAAACGGCTCGGCTTGCGCAAGTCCCGGCAACAGACCTTCACGCGGGAGCAGCTCCGGCGCGAGGCGATCGGCGTGCTGGCGCAGATTCGCCATCTCACGGCCGATCAGCGGCGGCGGGTGCTCGAGCACGCCGTCAACGTCAACGACGTCTGAGAGGAGGACGCGGCCCATGCAGACCCTCGCCCTGGTAGCTCAGAAGGGGGGCAGCGGCAAGACGACGCTTGCGGTGCACCTGGCCGTGGCAGCCGGCGAGTCCGGCGAGCGCGTCGCCCTGGCCGACACCGACCCGCAACGCAGCGCCACCACCTGGGGCACGGCGCGCGAAGGGCGGGCGCCGCTGGTCGCGACCGCGGCCGCCGGCGACATCTCCCGGGTGATCGCGGCCGCCCTGCACGACGACATCACCTTGCTGGTCGTGGACACGGCACCCCATGCCGCGCCCGACGCGCGCCACGTCGCGCGGTCGGTGAATGCCGTCCTGATCCCTTGCCGGCCGTCAGCGTTCGACCTGGCCGCGGTCGAGCGGGCCGTCGAGATCGTGACCGCCGCGGGCGTGCCGGCCGCCCTGGTGCTCAACGCCTGCCCGCCCCGCGCTCCCGAGATCGCCGAGGCTCGCGAGGTGCTCTCCCGCTTCGGCTTGGCGGTGGCGCCCGTCGAGATCAGCGAGCGCCGGGCGTTCTCGCGTGCCGTGGCGACCGGCCGCGCCGTGACTGAGTTCGAGGCCCACGGCAAGGCGGCCGAAGAGATCCGCGCCCTTTGGCGTTGGATCGCCGAAGAGCTGCTCACCAGGACGCCGGCGGCCACCGGCGCCGTCAAGGGGGAGACGCGATGAGTGACAAGAGGACCGCGAAGCCAGGAACCGGCCTGGGCGCCTTCATTGCTCGCCCGGCACCGGCGCCCCCACCGGAGCCAAGTCCTGCGCCGGCGGGCGCCCCGGCCCGCCGGGTACGCCGTGCCGCTGCGCCGCAGCCACGCGGCCGGCGCGGCAGCCAGGAGCGACCCACCGTTCCGTTCCGTATGTCGCGGCGGACCTGGGAGCGCGTCCACCAGCTGGCCCTGAGCGAGGGCGTGTCCATCCAGCGCCTGCTGTTCGAGGAGTTGTCGCAGGGGTTCGCGCGGCGCGGCCTGCCACCGCTTGAGGAGTGATACCATGGCACCATAAAGCCATGGTGTCACGAAACTGTGAGACCGTGGCACCGCTAACCTCCTATGTACCGGGATGCGGTAGCGCCTGAAGGTCCGGGTGAGCTGCGGTCGCACCTGGTCGAGCACCGCGGCGAGGCGGCGGGAGCACTCGTCCGGATCAGCCGGCTTGACCACCGCCGCGCCCTTATCCGGGCTAAGCCGCCGGCCACGGCCGGCGCCCCTTGGGCGCAAACCCGATCCGCACGCGCCGCAACACCTCGAAGCGCCACGAGATGACCTCCCGTAGGCTGGTGTCGAGATCCTCGGAAGAGCGGCATCCGGTCTCCTCCTCGAGGCCCACCTCGACGCAGATGTCGCCCCGCAGCCGCGGCTCAAGGGCATCCCATGTGTGGTGGACGAGGGGGATCTTGGGGGACGTCGGCCGGAACGTCTGATCGGGCCGGTGGCGCGAGTCGAGCAGGTAGCGGCTGGCGTTGGCGATGACCTCGGCCGCGCAGCGCCGCCCGGGGTCGTGGAGCACGTAGGCCACGAGCCCGATCACGTTGCGCGCGCGCCGGTGCAGATGGGGCGATTCGGCGAGAGCGTCGAGCGCGACCCGGACGGAGGTCCCGTCGAAGGCCCGGTGCCATTGGTGATCGAGGCAGAGCGCCAGTAGCTCGAGGAGAGCTTGGGCGGCGTCGCGGTCCTCGCCCAACGCGAGCAGGCCGGTGACCACTCGGCACAGCCGGCGGAAGGCGCTGCCGCCCTGGCCGCAGCGGCGGGCGGCCTGCGCGCCCCGCCAGCGCAGCCGCTGGCGCATCCTGGGCTCGCGGACCTGGGCCGTGAGGCGGTCTGACGCGGCCAGCAGTTGGCTGGCGCTCTCGGTGTCGCCGTTCGCCGCCAGTGCCACCGCCAGCCCCAGCCGGCCGCTGACCGCCCAGGGCGCCACTCCCTCGACGAGCGGCAGCGCCGCCTCGAGCAGGGGCAGCGCCTCGTCGGGATCGCCGGCGTCGATCAGCGCCCAGCCCTGCTCGATCTGCGCCTGGGCGGCCTCGACCGTGGTGCCGTGGTCGTCGAGCAGCGTCACCGCCCGCTCGCCGAGCGCGAGCGCCTCCTCCCAGCGCCGCTCCTGGCGGCGCAGCCTGGCGAGCGCCAGGCAGTAGAGCGCCCGGGCATAACCGAGATCCGGCGCCAGCTGGTTGGCGGCCCGGCGCAGCTCACGACCCGCGGCGCTGCGGTCTGCCGCGTCGAGCCGGCGGTGCGCGCGGGCGCAGCGCACCTCGACCAGGAGCTGCCGGTGCAGGTGGGCCCGAGGATCGGCCGCGGCAAGGCCGACGGCGATCTCCCCCGCGAGGTCGATCAGCCGCAGCGCAAGCAGCGGCTCCTCGCCCTTGGCCGCGACGAGCAGCTGCCAGGCGACTTCGAGCGAGGTGTAGCGTGGCTGGCTCGCCGCCGTACCCCAGCTGTCGGGGCGCTCGAGCAGCTCGCGCACCAGCTCGGGCGCCGCGAGCCGCTCGCGCTCGATCGCCGCCACCCGGTCGTCGAGCTTGGTCTCTTGGTCGAGGTCTCGCAGCAGGCGCAGGATGGCGGCCTCGGCAGCCGCGTCGGGCGTCCAGGCCAGGTCCAGGTCGCGCGCCTCGGCCGCCAGGCGGCGGCGGCAACCCGTGCAGGTCGCGACATGGACCAGCAGCGACCGTTCCCTGGCGCCGAGGCTGTCCAGGGTGGCCGCATCGAGGTGCCGCGGCGGGGCGGCGCGCGGCGCGGTCACCGCGGCTCCGCGGCCGCCCCGCGCTCGAACAGCATGCGGTAGGCGTTGACGATCGCCTCGATGGCGTCGATGACCACGATGCGGCTCGGCTCGTCCATGGCCTCGATGCCGAGCAGGCAACGCATGAGGCGGGGATCGCGCACGTCGCGCCCGAGAAGGCTGTCGAGGGTGACCTCGAAGAGGGCCGCCAGGCGGACCAGGACGGTGACGGTTGGCGCGTGCAGGCCGCCCTCATACTTGGTCACCATGGATTTTGAGATCCGCAACTGCTGGGAGAGCGCGCGCTGGCTCAACCCGCGGGCTTCGCGCAGCGTCTTGACGCGGGAACCGAGAACCTGGGCGAGCTCCAGCTCCGAGGGCCAGCGAGCAGGCGTATTGGGCATGGGCCATAGAATGACCCTGAAAGATCAGATTTGCAACAGTTGCGTAGCACTCACCGGCCCACATCCCTGCCAAGCGCTAGATCCACAATTAGATGCGTGCAGCCGCCGATCGACGCGAGAAGGTGCGTTACACTCACCGCTTACGGCGCTTTTCCTCCTCGAACTTGCGAAACTGAGTTGACGATCTTGCGGGAGCTGGCGGCCATGGCGGCCCCGGCCTTGCCCCGCAAACGAGGAGGTTGGTTATGCCCCGCCCGTCCCGTCGTCTCGCGTTGACCGCGCTGTCCCTGGCGCTCGTCCTGATCCTGGCGGCGCCGCCCGCACAGGCAGGCCAGAGCCCGTCTCTCGGCTGGCTCGACACCCTAGCCCAACAACTCGCGCAGTGGACCGCGAGCTGGTGGGCCCGGCCGACGCCCGGGAGGTCGGCCGGCCAAGCCCAGCACCCCGCCAAGAGCCCGCCGAGCAAGCTCAGGATTGACTGTGGCGGCTTGATCGATCCTGACGGCAAGTGTTTGTCGCCTATAGGGATCGGAATCAACTGCGGCGGCGAGATCGATCCCAACGGCAAGTGCCTGTCGCCCGCACCCCCACACTAGCGAGGACGGAGGAAAAGGGGCGGGAGAGTTGAGGTCCGACCCCCCTTCTTCCGTCCCTGCGCAAACGATGGCACAATGTAGCGCTCGGGGACACAAGATGACCGAGCACCCATCGCCAGCGGACCTCGATCGGCTCGTTCAGGGCACGCTGTCGGCCGACGAGAAGCGGCGGCTGTTTGCGCACCTCCTGGGCCGGTGCCCACGATGCTGTAGCGAGCTGGCGCGCGTCGGAGGCTTCGAAGCCGCCGGCGCGGTGGTGGCCGAGGACTATGAGGGCGCCCTCGATCGTGCCTTCACCACGGCATCCCGGTTCGCCGCGCCCCGTCGCCAGGCGGCGGATACGGTTGCGTCCCTGGTCGCCGGCGACGTCGAGAGGGCTGGACGCCCGGCCCCGGCGCCAGCGACCCTGCGGGGGTTGCCGAGAGTCCAAGCGCTGCTCGAGACGGCTCGCAGCTTGCGACACGAGGATCCACAGGCGATGGTCCGGTTCGCCAAGCTCGCGCGCTACGCGGCGGATAGCCTGCGGATGCGCGACTATGGCCGGGAGGCCGTGGCGGATCTTCGCGCGCTAGCTTGGGCCGACCTCGCGAGCGCCTATCGCGTATGCAATGAGCTGGGCCGAGCCGATCATGCGATGAATCGCGCAATCTACTGGTGCAAGCGCGGCTCTCAGTCGGATCTGGTGGTGGCCCGGGTGGCTGATCTGCTGGCGTCACTCCTGGCCTATCAGAGGCGCTTCCCCGAGGGACGGGAGCTGTTGGCCATTGTCTGCCGGATTCACGGCGAGGCGGGGAACCGGCACCTCGCCGGTCGGGCACTGGTCAAGCTGGGAAACCTGACTTCCTGGGAAGGAAACCAACGTAAGGCACTCCTTCTGATGCGCAGAGGGTTTGACCTCCTCGATGTCGGCAAGGATCCCCGGCTCGCGGTGCAGACCTTGTGGAACATGATCTGGCTGTTGATGGAGTTGGGTCGCTTCCGCAGCGCTCGCCGTTTTCTCTGGCAGAGCCGCGTCGTATTGACCGGCATCGTTGACCCTCATCGCCTGCGTTGGCTCGAGGCCAGAATCTACGCCGGTCTGTCGGACTTTGCGCGGGCCGAAGCGGCGTTCCAGCAGACGCGCGCGGGGTTCGTAGAGCAGGGCCAGGTGTACCCGGCGGCCCTGGTCGGGCTCGACCTCGCGGCCCTGTGGGCGCGCCAGGGCCGGGTCAAGGACATCTTCGAGCTTGCCGAGGAGATGATCGTCACCTTCCGGGCACTGCGCATCGCCCGCGAGGCGATCAGTGCGCTGCTGATCCTGAAGCGCGCCTGTCTCCATGGCGGCCAGCTGCTCGCGCTGATCGGGCTGGCGTCCGACCTGCTGGAGAACCTCGAGCGGCAGCCGGCCAAGCCCCGCAACTACTCGGGCTCGCCGCCCTCGCCGGGTTCCCCCTCCCCGTCCTCCTGATCGGCCGGTGGGTCGAGCGGCGGCGGCCGCTTCTTCTGCTCGGCCCGGCGCGCCAGCACTTGCACGACGACCTCCTCGACGAGGCTGTTGAGCTCCTCCTCCGATCCAGGACCGTCGAGGTCGTCGTCGTTGGGCACGAACTTGCCGCGGTAGCCGATGCGCTCAAAGGTCGCGAGCAGCTCGCCGCCGGCCGAGCGGCCGCGGCGGCGGTCCGGTGGCGTGCGGGTGGCGATCGCAAAGAACTCCTGTTGCGACATGCCGATGACGCGGAGCACGGCAATGACGTGCTTGATCTTGAGGTCCACGGCGCCGCACAGCGCCCGGCGCAGCGCCTTGGGTCCGGCGCCGAGCCGGTGCTCGACTTCGGTCATCGTGAAGCCGGCGGCCTTGATCGCCTGGCGCAAGATCGCGGCATAGTGCCGGGCTTCCGTCGCGACCTGTTGGCTGTGGTTCATGGGACCCCGCCGCAGAGTGTAACCCGATTTTGTCCCGCGGCGTGTCACTATTCGGCCCTCCACTCGATGGCGGAAAGGGTGGGCGTTGCCTCGGAGCTGGCAAGGTAGTGCCCGGCCCCCGTGGAGCCGTCGGCGCGGCTCCTGGCAGCTGCCACGACAGCAATGGACCAGATCAATCAGGCCGACGTAGCCGGGGGGCTAGCGCGTCGAGCGCGACCCTGGCGAGTCGGCAAATAGGCAGCGGCACAGTCCTCGTGGGGTGGCGCTGCACTCAACCTGCTTGGCGCCCCCTGCGCCGCCGACGTCGTAGCCGGGCTAGCGCAAAAGGTGAGTGCCACGCACCTTTTTGGGCTGGGCGGCAGGGCTCGCCCCAGGGGCGCCCGGCGACGAGCGGTGCGTCTGATTCAACAGTTGACAAGCGAAAGCCACGCATGCGATTGTGCTAGAGATGCTTCACTAAGTAGAGAGTGGGGAAATGAACCGCGCCGGCGGCGCGCGACAGTCAACCAAGAGTTGGTGTTAACATACGAAAGGGAGAACCACATGAGGTCATCTCTGGCGCTGGCGGTCCTGTGCTGCTGCATCTGTACCTTTGCTATCGGGAATCCTGTAGCGGCGGCCGCTGAGCCGGCGGCGGCGCAAGGCGCGCCTGTCAGCACCGACGCTGGCGAAGCGGTGGCGGCGCACACCGGGGCAGTCTCCCCAGAGCCCACGGACTTGAAGCTACTTGCCCTCGACAAGTTGAAGAGTGCTGACGCCGTCCGCGGCTTGAATGTCGGCTTGTGTCCCGCTCAGCTACGTCCCGGACTCACAACCACATCGGGCGCCTCCACGGCGTGCAGAACAGATCATTTTGGACAATACCTCTGCGTCACCTGTTGTACTTGTATCGTGGCTGGCGGTGTGACGCAGTGTGACTGCGCGACGGACTGTGTGCAAACCTAAGAGAGGGACCGACGGGTAACCTTCGAGCGAGGAGCTAAACCAATGATGAGGACGCGCGTAAGCCCCCTAGCTCTAGTTCTCTGCACCTGTCTGGCACTACCGGCCGGAGGCAGGTCGCAGGTCCAGGCACCGGTTGGGGCCGCCCCTGGTTACGAGAAGGTGCGCGCGACCCGGGGCGCTGGGCCAACTCTCGAAGTCGAAGACTCGCGCGTCACGCAGTTTCTCGCCGCTGATAGCAAGGGACATCCCCTCGTCCTACGGGGAGATACCCTGGAGGTCTTTCGCCTGGGGCCCGAGGAACGTTTCGATCGTCGTCTGGGCAAGCTCGCCTGCAACCGTCCAGCCAATTCCGGGTTCACCTACGCGGCTGCCATGGACCCGACGGGATCGACCTGGGCTGTGGGCTCGGCGTCGTCCGACGTAGCACTCTGTGACTTCAAGAAAGAGCAGCACCCGCCAGGGCTGAACTGGGTGATCTCCTCCCTGACCTATTCACGATCAGGCCCGCTCGTTGCGGTCACCGATTTGGGTCCAGCCCCGGATGGCACGAATTATTTCAAGCAGACAGAGCCACGGGTCTTCGGTCTCGCGGACGACCGCTGGCAGCCGGTCGTTTCGGCGCTGCTTCGTGACGAGATGAAGGACAGGCATGCCGACCAACAAGCCGTGCTGGCCGAGCTCAGGGCGCATCCGATGGATGTGTTGGCCAAGGGTAAGGCAGAATCGGATGCCCTGATCTGCACCACGGCGAAAGGCGAGATCTGGCTCGCCTCGTGGAACAGTTACCGGCTACAAAGAGTCTCTGCCTCCGAGAAAGCGCAAGGACCAGAGCGCGAGATCGTCGTCGGTAGCGGCGAAATTGAGTGGCCGAAGCTGACGAAGGAAGAACAGGAACGTGAGGCGCGGGACCGCAAGGCGCAAGGCGTCGAGGCGATCCCTTCCACTGTAGGCGGGGCGGTTCCCCGTGCTGTCTTGCGAGCGCTGCTCTGCGACCGGGAGATCTATCTCGTCGTCTCGACTGTCGACGGGCTTGCGCTCGATCGCTTCGATCCTACGCAAAACGTCCTCGAGCGCGTATTGCTCGACGGGGTGAAGGTGGACTCTTCGGGACCGATGACGGCAGCACTTGGTGGCGACCGCCTCTGGCTCGCGGGCCGATTCGCGGCGGATGGACTCTGGCGGATCTCCCTGGAGGATCTCGCGGCAGCACACTGGAAGCCGGTGAAAGACGTGAGAATCGATGGCAAGCCGTAGCAGCGCCCGAGGGTGCCGGCGCCGCGAGCGACGGCAAGGGCGCATCCTAGCGATGGGTTAGTCAGCGAGCCTCGCCGCCGGATTGTTCAGCGCGGCGCCGGCCTGATGGTAGCGCAGCGCCACAGCGGCGCCGCGGTGACCGGAGAGGGCCATCGCGTCGCCGAGGCTCACGCCCTGACGGCCGGCGGTGGTGACGAAGCCCGACCGCAGGCTGTGGCCGCCAAACTCCCGCGCGTCGTAGCCGGCCAAGGCGGCGCGCAGCTTGACGATCTCGGCAACGCTGCGGTCGGAGAGGCCGGCGCCGGCGCGGCCGTGCCAGGACAGCGGCCGAAAGAGCGGCCCCGCGGTCAGGCCCGCCGCGGCGAGCCAGGCGGCGAGCGCGCGGCCGGCGCGGCCGACGACAGGCAGCTCGACGCCCTCGCCCACCTGGTCGGTCTTGCTGCGGCGGAGGTGGAAGAGATAGCCGCCCTCGACCGCGACCAGGTCCTCGACGCGCGCCGCGGCGACCTCGGAGCGGCGGCGGCCCCCGGACCCGAAGGTGAAGAGCAGCAGCGCGCGATCGCGGACACCGGCGAGGGTGTCGTCACAGGTGGCGAGGAGAGCCTCGAGCACCTCGCGAGTGGCGGCGCGCTTGCGCCGCGGCGGGCTCGCGCTGCGCGCCTGGCGGCGGCCGGCGCGGGCCAGCAGCTCGCGCAGCTCGGGCCGCCGGCAGGGGTTGGGGACGCCGGCGAGCTGGTGGGCCTTCGACAGCGAGCCGATGCGGCGGCGGATGGTGGCCAGGGCGTGCGGCCCGGGCCTGGCCTTGCCGCCCGGTAGGCCCTGCGCCGCGCGCTCGAGCAGCGCCGCCTCGGTCGCCGGCGGCAGGCCTTCGAGGTGGTCAGCGACAAACTGCACGACGGCGGCCGGCGGGGCGGGGTAGCGCTCGGGCAGGCCGAGCTCGGCGGCGACCCATGCCCAAAAGTAGGCGACGTCGCCGGCGTGGGCGCGCGACGTCGCCGGCGACGTCCCGTCGACGAGGATCGCGCGGACCTTCTCGGCGGTCGCCGCGGAGAGCAGGACCGGCGCCAGGGCTGGAGGCGCGAAATCAGCCTCGCCCGCCGCACCAGCGGGCCGCTGGCGGGCGATCGAGTCGGGAGCCGACGTCAAGGCCGGGGGTGAGGTCATCGCGGCTCCTGGGGCCGGCCAGGCGGGGACGCCGGCGGAGCGGCGGCACCGAAGTCCTCCATGGTGCGGAAGACCGACCGCGAAGGAGGCTGCCGGCGGTCGAGATCGAGGGCGAGACCCATGCCCTCGAGCAGGAGCAGCAACCGGTCCGGGGGCAGTGGCGGCGTCAGCAGTCGCGCGCTGCGCCCCGCGAGGCGCTGCTCGAGATGGAAGCGCTGGGCGTCGTCGGGCACCAGGTCGAGGTGCTCGCCGGCAGCGAGGTGAAGGCGGTCGATGAGCTCCTGCACGATGGGGTCGAGCACGCGACGTGGCATGCCAGCCTCATCGCGGCCGGCCAGGCGCGCCCGGGCTCGGGTGCTGCCGGTCATGCTGGCCCTGGAAGTAGCCGCGCAGGTAGCGTTCCTCGGCCGCTGCCACCGCTCCCGGCTCGAGGAGATCGGCAAAGAGCGCCGGGGCTTCTCCCGCGCCCGAGACGTGCGCCGCGTCGTTGGCCAGCCCGTCACGATAGCCGGCGGCGTAGTTGTCGTCGAGGCCGGGCGAGCCCGGCGGGGCAGCGGCAGGGTGCGGCGGGGGCGGCTGCGGCATGGTCAACCTCCTTCCGAGGAGCTTCCGATAACTGCATGATAACGGAAGCTGGATGGCCCGTCGAGGGGTCACCGAGCCCCCGGCCGCGCATCCTGGCGCAATCTGCGGGACTTCGTGACCGTGAGCCGCCGAAACATTGGCCTGGGTACACACCCCCCAGCCGGCACCCGGGGCAAAGGCTGCGACTCGCGACTGCGCCGCGGGCGCCACTGCTGGATCGTGTGTGTTGGGTGTTCGCCTTGCGCTGGCGCACGCTGCCCTGCTTGTCGCTAAAATAATCATGAATCAACCGGCGTCAGGCATCGTAACTGCCACGATCAAGAAGGGCCGCGAACATCCTAACTGCTAGGATAAAAGCGCTTAGAGGCTTTCAGACGGTGTTATCATCTGGAGTGTTCGCGCGGAATCCCTTCCAGCCTGCTTCTAGGGGCGGTACCAACAGGAGAATCTAAGATGCTGGACATTGACAACGAAGTCGAGATAGAGATCGGCACTGGCATTGGCTCCATCGGGGAGACGACGGGACCGCCGACCGTTCTCGCCCGCGGCAAGCGGCTGGCATGGGTTCACGAGTTCTTTGCCCTCGAAGAGCTGGACTCTTTCATCGCCGAGCTGGTGAAGGCTGGACACCCGGATACCAAGAAGGTTGAAGAGGTGCGGGAGGAGTTCGCTGGCTTGCTCAGAACGCCAACACACTAATAGGACACTACCCGCGGATGATCCTACGCGCGCGAGGTCGGCCTATTCCTCCCACTTCAGCTTGCTGACGCCGATTCCCCTATCTTCCGAGACCCGCATGGAGAAGCCACAATCCGGGTTCTGGCAGGTAATGAGGGGGTCTGGCTCTTGTGGTTCAATCTCCGGGTTAGAGTCTTCCCCGCACCTTGGACAGTGGAATTGGATGCTTGCCATCGCTTGAATTCCTCCTGGCTACATTTCTAAGCCGCCGCAGCCTGAGCGGGTTCACGGGCAACAGCCTAGAAAGCCATTGCCTAGATTGTCAAGCTATTTTTTCAGGATTGCATAACTGCGGCTATGGCTGAAGGCCTACAGCGGGGCTGCCCTACCGGCCGAGGCCGAGGTCGCGCCCTAAGCCGCGCCCGAGGTCGAGGGCGAGGTCGATGGCGCGCAGGGCGGCGCGCAGCGGCAGCTCGAGCGGCTTCGGCAGGAGCGAAATGGCGCTCTTAACCGCGGCGCTGCCGAGCTGCATGACCACGCGCTCGAGGGCCTTCTCGGCCGGCCCGGTCGCGGCGCGCACCTGCTGCAGGGTGGTGGCGACGCTGCCGAGCCGCGCTTGGATCTGCTCCATGCTGGCGCCGACCTGGCGGGCCAACTGAACGGCGTGGGCGGCCGTCCGCTCGGCGTGCCGGTGGTCGTCGAGCCGCCAGCGCAGCGTCGGCACGGCCTCGACCGCCGCCTGGCGCTGCCGATCGCCGCCGAGCACCGGCAGCGCGCGGCCGCGCAGCGGCCCGTAGGCGTGGGCCTGGCCGGCGGCCAGGCGCTCGGCGGCGTGCGGGTCGGCGAGCAGGGCGCGCAGCGCGGCCTGGGGGTTGGCGTACACCCGGCCGGCGTCCTGCTCGAGCGCGGCCCGCGAGCGGCCCAGCTCGCTCGTCGCGGTCTGCGCGCGCCCGAGGATGTCCCGCTCGAAACGTAGGGACTGCTCCTCGTTGCGGAGCGCCTGGCTCCGCTCCTGCCACTGGTTGACGCGGCCGGCGGCCGCTTCGAGATCGGCGGCGCCGTAGTCGCGGGCGAGATCCTTGCGGCTCTCGCGCGACAGGGCGCGGTCGAGCTGCTGGCGATCGGAGAACGTCTCGCGATCGGCGTAGAGGCGCACGCTCTCGCGATGGCGGGTCATGGCCACGTAGGCGGCGTGGCGGTCCATCATCGGATCGGCCAGGGCGTAGGCGCGATCGACGGTGACGCCCTGGCTCTTGTGAATGGTGACGGCGTAGCCGTGGGCGATCTCCTTGTACTGCTGTGGATCGAAGGCGACGGCGCGGCCGTCGTCGAGGCGGACGCCGATGCGACCAGGGGCGGCGTGCTCAACGGTGCCGAGCGTGCCGTTCTTGACGCCGGCAAAGGCGGCGCGCTCGACGTTGGCGACCATGAGGCCCTGGTGGTCGTTGCGGAGGAACACGAGGCGGTCGCCGGCGGTGTACTCCCTGCCGCCGACCGTGACGGCGGGCTGGGCGAGCTCGCCGGCGGCGCGGCGGACGGCGCGCACCTCGTCGTTGACCGCGCGGGCGTCGGCGTTGCGGTAGGTGACGATGAGCTGCGAGCCGGCGGGGTGCTCGGCGCGGTCGGCCAGGTAGCGCGTTACCAGCTCGGCGCGCGCCTCGGCGCGGCTGTCGGTCCAGTGCAGGCGACCGGCCTGGTCGTAGACGTCGAGCGCGGTGCGGACGCGGCCGCCGGCGAAGTGCTCGGACGCCTGTTGCTGCCAGGGTTCGACCTGGCGGCGGATGGTTTCGAGGCTGGCGCTCGGATGCGTTTCGAGGAGGCCGCGGTAGGCGTCGCCGGCGCCGATCGCCTTGAGCTGCGCGGGGTCGCCCAGGAGCACCACCTTGGCGGCGCGTGCCTGGGCATGCTCGAGCACCCGCGAGAGCTGCCGGGCATCGACCATCCCGGCCTCGTCGATCACCAGCACGGCGCCCGGGTGGAGGGCGTCGCGGCCCCGGTCCCAGCCGTGCTCGAGGCTGGCCAGCGTGCGCGAGGGGATCCCCGCTTCGGCTTGCAGGCCGGCGGCCGCCTTGCCGGCCAGGGCGGCGCCGCGCACCTCGTAGCCCTGGTCGCGGTAGGCCTCGGCGATCGCCCGCGCCGCGCTGGTCTTGCCGGCGCCGGCGCGGCCGACCACCTGGGCGAGATCCTCGCCGGTCGTGGCGTGGAGGACGGCCGCGCGCTGCTCGTCGGAGAAGTGCGGGAAGCGCTCGAGCGTCTGGCCGACGCCGGCGGCGTCGAGCCGCAGGTTGGCGCGCGCGGCGAGCTCGCCGGCGGCGCCAAACATCCGGGCCTCGACCTCGACGTACTCGCGCGAGGCGTAGCGCACGGCGCCGTGGGCATCCTTGCCCAGCTCGAGGACGTGGCGGTCGGCGAGCGCGGTGCGCACCAGGGCGACGCTTTCGTCCTGGTAGAAGGCAGCGCGCTTGAGGTCGGCCTCGCTGAAGCTGGCGCGGGTGGCGCTGACGCGCTCGACGAGGGCGGCGGCGCGCTCGTGGATCGTCGCGCCGGGAAGCGGCTCGATCTCGCGGCCGGGCGCCGGCGTCACCCGCGGCGGCTCGGGGGTGTGCGCCCGGTGCTCCTTGAACGTCTCGCCGAAGCGCTCGGCGAGCTTCGGCCCGCTCAAGTTGCGGTCCACCTGGGAGAGCGAGGCGCGGCGGTGGCCGTCGGTCACCACCACGCCGGAGCCGCGCTCGGCGCGTTCGAGGCGGAAGCCGTGATCCGCCAGGCGCTGCTCGAGGTCGCGCCAGCTGGTCGCCTGGGCGAAGGCCTCCGCGGCCTGTTCGCGCACCTGGTCGGCAAACGGCTGCCGGCCGGTGCGGCGCGACTCGGCGTAGCTGCCGCTCGACAGCGCCGGCGGCTCGAGGTCGCGGGCGGCGCCCTTGGGGCCGGTGCGCTGCAGCCCGTAGTCGCGCTCGATGGCGCGGACGGCCTCGCGAGCGTGCGTCATGTCGCGCCAGGGCTCCCAGGTCCTGCCGTCCTCGCCGACGCGGTTGACCATGATGTGGACGTGCTCGTAGGGGGTGTCGTTGTGGGCGATGACGACCGCCTGGTGGTCGGCCAGGCCCATGCGCTCGAGCACCCGGTCAATCGCCGCGCTCCATTCCTGCTGGCTGAGGTGCTCGCCCTCGGCGAGGCTCAGGCCGAAGTGGTAGACCGGCTGCTCGACGCGGCTGTCGCCCATCTCCTCGACGTGCGCGCGCATCACCTGGGCGGCGTCGTGGGGGTTGTCGATGCCGTCGAGGTTGCGGTACTCCGTCCACTCGACGCGATCGAGGTTGGGGTCGGCGCGGGGACCGTTGGCGAGGTAGTCGGCCAGGCCGCCGAAGCCGGCGCCCAAGCCGGTGCGGTTGCCGCTGGCCGACAGGCTGCCGCCCTTGAAGACGGTCACGGGAGGGCCTCCGGCGCATCCGGCGGCTCGCCGCGGAGGGAGGCGAGAAACGCCTGGCGCAAGGCGTCGATCTCGGCGCGGACGGCGTGCACCTCGCGCAGGAGGTCGGGCGGGAGCACGACCCCGGTGTTGGCGAGCTTGACCACCTGGTTGAGATTGCCGCCCACCCGGTTGACGGCGACGATCGCCGACCGCACCTCGGAGCGCCGCACG
>DATKFK010001165.1:0-3905 GCA_035544375.1 Thermoanaerobaculia bacterium | reverse complement strand
CGGACAGGATCGGCAACCACCCCGCCGCCTGGGCGAACGCGCCGGTGCCGTCGCCCGGCGAGGTCCGCGGCGCGTACCGCTTCAATGGCACCAGCTACGTCGCGGCCCAGAACAGCCCGGCCTGGCACTTCGGCGGCAATGACTTCTCGCTCGATCTCTGGGCCAACTTCGCCGCCGCGCCCGGAGGCTCGGTCGGCGAGCCTGCCGCGATCCTCATCGCCAACGACGAGGGCCCGTTCAACCGCAACAAGTGGTTCTTCGCGGTGGGCGGCGGCCTGCTCTACTTCCACATCAACGGACCGCAGCTGGGCCCGCAGTTTTTCCCCCTCGTGCCGTTCTCCCCGGTGGTGGGGCACTGGTACCACCTGGCCGTGGTCCGCGCCGGCAGCCTCTACACCATCTACATCGACGGCGTCGCCAGCGGCACCGCCACGAACCCCAGCGTGATCCCTGATCCCAACGCCCCCCTGACCATGGCCGAAGGCGAGAGCATCGGCTTCATGAACGGTCTCCTCGACGAGGTCGCCATCTATAGCCGGGCGCTCCAGCCCGAGGAGGTGGCCGCGATCTTTCGGGCCGGGCCCAGCGGCAAGTGCATCAGCCTGCAGGTGAGCCCCAATGTCGGCGGCGACACCGGCAAGACCTCCGTGACCCTCACGGGTGCGCGGTTCCAGTCCGGTGCCACCGCCAGCCTCGTCAGGGCCGGCGAGCCCGGCATCGCCGGCAACCCGGTCACCGTCGGCAGCTCCGGCACCACCCTCGCGACCACCTTCGACCTGGCCGGCCAGCCGCGCGGCGCCTGGGACGTCCTGGTCACTAATCCCGACGGCACGTCGGTGACCCTGCCGCAGGGCTTCACCGTCCAGGCCGGCACGGCGCCCCAGGTCTGGGTGAACGTCGTGGGCCTGGGCCTCACCGTCCCCGGGCGACCGCAGACGCTCCAGCTCTTCTACGGCAACAGCGGCAACGTCGATGCCCTCGGCGTGCCGCTCTGGGTCGCCGGCATCCCCCCGGACGCCGCCGTCCAGCCCGGATTCAGCGTCGTCCCGCCGGTGCCCCTGGTCTCGGGAGTCGACTACAGCGGGATCCCCGCCTTCACCAACACCGGCAGCCAGCTCGAGGGCGCCTTCCTGCTACCCGCGGTGACCGCCGGCGCGACCGGCGCCCTGCAGCTGACGATCACCGTCCCCGCCCTGGAGGACTACCAGCTAGAGGCCCGGACGAACAAGCCCTGGTTCGACGACTCCCAGTTCGACTCCCTGGCGGGATGCTTCTCGGGGATGGCCGATCTGTTCCACCCCCCGAACGACCCGTCGGCCTGCATCGCCTCGCAGCTCGCGACCCAGAGGGATCTCGTGACCGCCACCGTCACCGTGCTGGGCGGCGGCAAGCCGGATTTGCTGGGCCTCTCGCTGTCCGTCCTCAACACGGTGAACGACTGCTTCATCTCCCCGCTCTTCTGCGGCGCCTGTGGCGCCTGGGACCTCGAAGCCTGCGTGCCCTGTCTGGGCTCCCTGGCCTTCACCTGGGCACCCAAGATCTACTCGATCTATGAAACCTCCAAGGAATGCATAGGTTTCGCCGCCAGCTTCTCCCAGAGCACACTGCCGATCCATGCTGTCCGCAGCCTCGACCCGAACAACAAGGTCGGGCCTCCGGGCTTCGCGCAGCCCGGGTGGATCGTCGGACAACAGCCCCTCACCTACAGCGTTCTCTTCCAGAACCAGCCAACCGCCAGCGCACCCGCGCAGCAGGTGGTCATCACCGACCAGCTCGACCCCACCAGGCTCGATCTCAACACGCTCAGCCTTGGTCCCATCTCCTTTGCCGGGCACCTGTTGGTGCCCTCGCCCGCTGCAACCTCCTTCGCCACCGATGTCGACCTCCGGCCGGCCGAGAGCCTCATCGCCAGGACATCGGCCAGCCTCGATCCGAACTCCGGTCTCCTGACCTGGCGTTTCATCTCGATCGACCCGGCGACCGGGAATCCTCCCCTCGATCCGGAGGTCGGCTTCCTGCCCGCCGATCTCAATCCACCCGAGGGCGAGGGGAGCGTGCTCTTCACCGTCCTGCCGAAGGCGGGCACTCCCACCGGCACCCAGGTGCAGAACCAGGCGAAGATCGGCTTCGACACCAACGTGCCCCTCGTCACCCAGATTTGGCTTAATACGATCGATAACGACCGGCCGACCAGCAGCGTGGTACCCCTCGCTCCCACCCAGGCCCTCGCCAGCTTCACGCTGCAATGGTCGGGCACCGACCTCGGCTCGGGCATTCGCGACTACACGCTCTATGTCTCGGACAACGGTGGAGCGTTTACCCCCCTCATCGCCGGCAGCGCCGACACCTCCACCACCTTCGCCGGTCAGCCAGGACACAGCTACGCCTTCTACACCATCGCCCGGGACGGCGCGGGCAACATCGAGAGCCCCAAGACCGCGCCCGACACCACCACGCAGGTCCTTGCCGATTCGACGCCCCCGGTGACGACCGCGACCCTCTCCCCGGCCCCGAACGCCGCCGGCTGGAACAGCTCCGACGTGACCGTCACCCTCACCGCCGCCGACGACGAGACGGGAGGAACGGGCGTGCGGCAGATCGCCTACAGCGCCGCCGGCGCGCAGCCCGCAGGCACCACGATCCTCGCCGGCTCTTCCGGTTCGTTCACCATCGCCACCGAGGGCACGACGACCATCACTTTCTTCGGCACGGACAACGCCGGCAACGTGGAAGCCGCGAAGACCGTCACCGTCAACCTCGACAAGACGCCGCCCGCCATCGCCGCCAGCCGTGCACCGGCACCGGACGCCTACGGCTGGAACCAGGGCGACGTCACCGTCAGCTTCTCCTGTACCGACATCCTCTCGGGCCTCGCGCCGGGCAGTCCCCCCGTTCCCTCGGTGGTGTCAGCGGAAGGAGCGAACCAGTCGGTCACCGGCTCCTGCATGGATCGGGCCGGAAACCTCGCCACGCTGCTCGTCCAGGGGATCGACATCGACAGAACGCCGCCCACCGTCGCCTGCAGCGCGAGCCCCAGCGTTCTCTGGCCGCCAAACCACAGGCTCGTCCCGATCACCGTCTCGGTGAGCGTGTCCGACGCCCTCTCGGGGCCTGCCGGTTTCACGCTCCAAGCAGTCAGCAGCAACGAGCCCGACAGCGGCGAGGGCGACATCAGGGGATTCGTCCCCGGCACGGCCTCCACGACCGGCCAGCTCCGCGCCGAGCGTCTGGGCGCCGGTCGCGATCGCGTCTACACCTTCACCTACGTGGGCACGGACCGCGCCGGGAACTCCGCGACCTGCACGACGAGTGTCTCGGTGCCGCACGACCAGGGGCACTGACTCGATCTCGAGCGCCGGCCGAGGCGCGCAGGCCCGTACGCCACACGCCAGCCCTCGGCGACAGCACGCCCTCGGACGGGACCCCATTCGCCGCGCGGCCCTCATACCGCCGCGCGGCGCAGGCTCGTTCCCATCGCACCGCAAGCCGCTTCGCCCGGTTTCCTCTCCCAGGCGGTTACAGAACCCGCCGGCATCGGGACCTGCTGTTTTCTCACAGGACCCGACTGGCCTTAGGCATACTGGGCCAGACTCCGTGGGAAAGGTAGAGCCCCCGGAGGTGGCCCAGAGCACTCTAGGACCTGCGCCGAGCTGCCTGGGTGAGAGGAGAGACCCGTGAACGGAAAACAGCTCCTGATCGTCGCTGGATTGCTAGTGATCTCACTCTCCTGCCTACTCGCAGTTTCCCGTCAACCTACCCCAAAAGGTGTCGAGATCGTTACCGCCATCGGTCTGGCGCTTCTCGTCGCTGCAGTAGCGGAAGCAATCCACTTGTTCTTCAAGGCGATTGACGGACCGCCGCCATGGTACACGTTCCCAGAAATGGGGATGCTCCGCGTGGCAAAG
>DATKFK010001164.1:0-3336 GCA_035544375.1 Thermoanaerobaculia bacterium | reverse complement strand
GGCCGGCGCGCTGACCCGGCGCAACGGCATCAGCATCTTCCTCTCGATCGAGGTGATGCTGAACGCCGCCAACCTGGCGCTGGCCGCCTACTCCCGGCAGCTCGACCAGCGCACCGGCCAGATCCTGGTGTTCTTCGTCCTGGCGGTCGCCGCCGCCGAGGCGGCGGTCGGCCTCGCCCTGTTCATCGCCGTCTACCGCCAGCGGCGCACGATCGATATCAACCGCATTAATCTCATGCGCCACTAGCCGACCTGCCGACCATGCAAGCGATCGATTTCCTTTGGCTCATCCCCGCCTTGCCGTTCGCCGGCGCCGCGCTCAACGGCGCACTGGCCTACCGCAGGGCGCCCAAGGCGGCGGTCACCGCGGTCGCGCTCGGCGCGCCGCTCGCCTCGCTGCTGGTCGCCGCGGCCTGCATCGGGCAGTACCTCGGCGGCGGCCTCTATCCGCAGGCCGTCGAGCGGATCGGCTATGCCTGGACGACCGGCGCGCTGACCGTCAACGTCGCCTTCCTGCTCGACCCGCTGGCGGCGGTGATGCTGTTCATCGTCACCTTCGTCGGCTTCCTGATCCACATCTACTCGGTCGGCTACATGGGCCACGACGAGGGCTACGCGCGGTACTTCGCCTACCTCAACCTGTTCATGGCGGCGATGCTGACGCTGGTCCTCGGCAACAACTACCTGGTGATGTTCGTCGGCTGGGAGGGCGTCGGGCTCTGCTCGTACCTGCTGATCGGTTTCTATTACGACCAGGAGTTCCCGCCCTACGCCGGCAAGAAGGCGTTCATCGTCAACCGCATCGGCGACTTCGCCTTCCTGATCGGCATGTTCGCGCTGATCGCGCGCTTCGGCACGCTCGATTTCACGCCCATCTTCCATCGCCTCGCCGCGCAGCCCGGCCTCGGCACCGCCGCCTACGCCGGCGGCCTGTCGTTCGCCGCCTTCGTCGGGCTGTGCTTCTTCATCGGCGCCATGGGCAAGAGCGCCCAGATCCCGCTCTACGTCTGGCTGCCCGACGCGATGGCGGGTCCGACGCCGGTGTCGGCATTGATCCATGCCGCGACCATGGTGACCGCGGGCGTCTACATGGCGGTGCGCTCCAACGTGATCTATCAGCTGACCCCCGGGGTGTCGCTCTTCGTGGCCATCATCGGCACCGCCACCGCGCTGCTCGCCGCCACCATCGGCATGGCGCAGAACGACATCAAGAAGGTGCTCGCCTACTCGACGGTGTCGCAGCTCGGCTACATGTTCATGGCGGTCGGCGTCGGCGCCTACAGCGCCGCGCTGTTCCACGTCCTCACCCACGCCTTCTTCAAGGCGCTCCTCTTCCTCGGCTCCGGCTCGGTGATCCATGCCATGGGCGGCGAGCAGGACATGCAGAAGATGGGGGGCCTCAAGGCGCGCCTGCCGGTGACCTATCGCACCTTCGTCATCGGCTCGCTGGCGCTCGCCGGCATCCCGGTCTTCGCCGGCTTCTTCAGCAAGGACGAGATCCTCGCCGCCGCCGCGGCCTCGGGGATGCCGCTCCACTGGCTGTTCTGGGGGGTCGGCTGGATCACCGCCGGCCTCACCGCGTTCTACATGTTCCGCGCCGTGTACCTGACCTTCGACGGCAAGTTCCGCGGCAGCCACGAGCAGGAGCACCACCTGCACGAGTCGCCGCCGGTGATGACGGTGCCGCTCGTGGTGCTGGCGGTCGGCGCGGTGGCGGCCGGCTGGGTGGAGATCCCGCTGCTGCGCGGCACCGACTGGTTCCATCGCTTCTTGGAGCCGATGCTGGCGGTCGTCCAGGGCGCCGGCAGCCTGGCTTCAGCCGCCGCGGGCGCCACCCCTCGAGCGATCGGGGAAGGCGAGCTCGGCACCGGCGCCGAGCTCGTCCTCATCCTGCTCTCCGTCGGCATCGCGGTTGCCGGGATCTGGCTGGCAAGGTCGATCTACGGCGGGGCCGCCGGCGCCGAGCGCGGCCTGGTCTTCGAGGAGAGGTACCCGACGCTGCACCGCCTGCTGGCCAACAAGTGGTACGTGGACGAGATCTACGACGCCTGCGTGGTGCGCCCGCTGCACGGCCTGTCCTGGGTGTTCTACCGGGTCGTCGACGCGCTGGTGATCGACGGCTCGGTGCGCGCCGGCGCCGCGGTCACCCGCGCCACCGGCGACCTCGGCAGCCTGACCACCACCGGCAACGTGCGCAACTACGCCCTCTACTTCTTCATCGGAGTGATCGTGCTCTTCTGGTGGATCGCGCGCTGACATGCAAACCACCCTCGACCTGCTCGCCGGCAACACCCTCACCCGGCTGGTGTTCTTTCCCGCCGTGGCCTGCCTGCCGCTGCTCTTCTTCCCGCGCGGCTCGGCGCGGGCGGTGAAGACCTACACGCTCGCCGTCTCGCTGATCGAGCTGGCCATGGCGCTCGTCCTGGCCGGCGGCAACCTGGCGGCCGGCGGCGCCTTCCCGGTGGTGCGCGATCCGCGCCTGCTGTGGATCGCCGGTTACGGCATCCGTTACGACCTGCGCCTGGACGGCATCTCGCTGCCGCTCTCGCTGCTGGCGATCCTGCTGGTGCCGATCGTGGTCCTCGGCTCGTGGCGCGGCATCGAGCGCCACTGGCGGTCCTACGCCGCCGCCCTGCTGCTGATGACCACCGGCGTGCTCGGCGCCCTGATGGCGTTCGACCTCTTCCTGTTCTACGTCTTCTGGGAGGTCATGCTGGTGCCGATGTATCTGCTGATCGGCATCTGGGGCGGCGAGCGGCGGATCTATGCCGCGATCAAGTTCTTCCTCTTCACCATGGCCGGCAGCCTGCTGATGCTGGTGGCCATCCTCTGGCTGGCCTGGACCTACAAGGAGGTGAGCGGCGGCGTCTGGAGCTTTGCCTACCAGGACCTGCTCCGCCTCGACCTGCCGCCTCAGGCGCAGATGTGGCTGTTCGCGGCGTTCGCCGCGGCCTTCCTGATCAAGGTGCCGATGTTCCCGTTCCACACCTGGCTGCCGGACGCCCACGTCGAGGCGCCCACCGGCGGCTCCGTGCTGCTCGCCGGCATCCTGCTCAAGCTCGGGACGTACGGCTACCTGCGCTTCGCCATGCCGCTGTTCCCCAAGGCCAGCCACACGGCGCTGCCGCTGCTCCTCGCCCTGGCGCTCATCGGCATCCTTTACGGCGCGATGGTGTCGTGGGTGCAGGCGGACGCCAAGAAGCTGGTGGCCTACTCCTCCATCGCCCACCTCGGCTTCGTGATGCTCGGGTTGCTGGCAGCCGACATGGTGGCCTGGCAGGGGGCGCTGCTGCAGATGGTCAACCACGGCCTCTCGACCGGCGCCCTGTTCCTGCT
>DATKFK010001163.1:0-5619 GCA_035544375.1 Thermoanaerobaculia bacterium | reverse complement strand
CTCGAGCTGGTCGTAGATCGCGCCCCTGCCCATCGCCAGGAGCGTCGCGAGCACCATCGTCCTGGCGCCGGCCGCGGCGGGCAGGTCGCGGCCGGCCGCCGACGCGCTGGCCCACAGCAGCGACAGCTCGCCCGGGCTGGGAAAGCTGGGCGGCCCGCCGAAGCCGCCGGTGGCCGGGCGGTAGGTGCCTGCCAGCGCGCCGGCCGCGGCGAACGCAGCGGCCAAGCCGGGGACCTCGGCGTCGGGTCCCGCCCCGGCGGCGCCGCGCCGCTCGGCCAGGGCGGCGGCGAGCGCCTGCCGCAGCCGGCCGGCGGTGGCCTCCACCTCGCCCCGCCGGCCCTCCCAGCTCTCGTGGACCTGCCGCAGCACGGTCGGGAATCCCGGGCGCCCGGGTGCGTCGCGCGCCGGGAAATAGGTGCCGGCGTAGAACGGCACCAGGTTCGGCGTGAGGAACAGGGAATTCGGCCAGCCGGCGTCGCCGGCGAGCAGCTCCGTGGCGGCGATGTAGATCTCGTCGAGGTCGGGGCGCTCCTCGCGGTCCACCTTGATGCTGACGAACCAGCGGTTCATCAAGGCCGCGATGGCCGGGTCCGAGAACACCTCGCGTTCCATCACGTGGCACCAGTAGCAGGTGGCGTAGCCGATCGAGAGGAAGATCGGCCGCCGCTCGCGCCGCGCCTTGGCGAACGCCTCCTCACCCCAGGGATACCAATCGACCGGGTCGCGGGCGTGCAGCAACAGGTACGGGCTGCTCTCGCGGCCGAGGCGGTTCTGCTTTGGGGCGCCGCTGCCGCAGCCGAGCGCCGCGCCGGCGAGAACGACGGCCACGCCCGCGAGCAGCCGGCGCCGGCCGCGCCGGCGCCTCTCGGCGCGGGGCCGCCGCCGGGGCGGGGCAGCGGGACCGCTGGCGGCAGAAATCACCGGCATGGCACCATGTTAAGCTTTCCCGGGAGCGCGAGATCGCGCTTCTCTCGAACAACTCACCGGTTCTGTTCGCCAAGGGAGGACCGTTGGAGACCCTGGTGGACCTTTTCGACCTTGCCCGCGACTATGGCGGCCGCCCGGCCGTGTGCGGGCTCTCCCTGTCCATCGCGCGCGGCGAAATCTTCGGGCTGCTCGGACCCAACGGTGCGGGCAGCACTTTTCCGGGCGTGTCCCCGAGCTGATCTCGTGGTTGCTGCCGAGCTTCTGGTTCGCCGCACCGCTCGAGCTCGCGGCCGGCGAGACCGCGGCGCCGGCCTGGGGCCGGTTGGCGCTGGCCACCGGTAGCGTCGCTTTGCTTGTCGTGTCTGGCGCGTCCCTGGCGACCGGTCTGGGCCGCAAGCTGCTCGAGCCGGAGCCTCGCGCCGCCGGCAGCCAGGTTCTCGACCTTCTTCGAGAACGCATTCGTCAGCCTGGTGAAGCGCCGCGGCGACGCGATCTGGCTCGTGTGCACTGCGCGAGGCGGAATCGACGCGAAAACCTACTGTCTTCGGCGAGGTGCGCTAGTTGAACTCGCAGTGTCCAACGATTGCGTGCGGAGCGAAGACGCAGGATGCGAAATCGCCGCAAAGCAATCTGCAATTGGTGGAAGCATTGCAAGGCTGGCCGCATGTGAGCGGATGGGGCGCCGGCAAGAGCCCTGCCACCCTGGCGCTCTCCTGATGACAGGCGATGGGTTCGCTGGCCCGCGGTCCAACCGAGAATGCGAAGGCTTGGACTGTCGTGGCCGCCGGGGCGGCTGCCGTACCAGGCCCTTGGTCGGCGCGGCTCACGACCGGAGCCAGGAGACAGAACAGGGTGAGCGTAGCCAGGAACGTCGCGCTTCGCAGCATGGGTTCTCCTCTTGTGATGAATAATCCGTTTCTTCGCATTGAATGTATAACAATTATGTCTTGAATGCAACTAGGCGCCGGCTTCGGTAGTGGGTCAGCCGTTGGCAGAGGGGCCGGCGCGTCCAATCCCTTGGATCGCCCCGGCGGCGCCTATGATTCAAACTGCCCCACGATCCGTGGCGCGGCGGCCCACCCGCTGCCACCGGGGTGTGATAGCCTTGCGGGTCTTTGAGTGGGGCAGGCCGGGGCGGGAAACCTTTGGAGAGCTGGTGATGAGTCAACGTCTTACTCGCAAGGACATCAAGCGCGACGAGTTCGCCTCGGCGGTGGGGCGCGGCGTCGATTATGCGGAGACCCACACGCGGGAGCTGCTGCTGAGCATCGGCGGCGTGTTGCTGGCGGTGGCGATCGGACTGGTGGCGTACTTCTACGTCTCCCACCGCTCGGACCTCGCCAACCAGGCGCTGGCGGCGGCGGTGAAGGTTTACGGCGCGCCGATCGATGCCACGGGCGCCAAGCCGAACGATGCGGCGGAGCCGAGCTTTGCCAGCGACGCGGCCCGCCAGGCCCGCGCCCGCCGCCTGCTCGAGCAGGTGCGCTCCGATTACCGCTGGACCGACGCCGCGGACATCGCGTCGCTGTACCTGGCGGATCTCGATGCCGGCAGCGGCAAGGTGGCGTCGGCGCGGAAGCGGTGGAGCGACTTCGTCAAGAAGCACGGCAACCACGTGCTGGCGGTCCAGTCGCGCATCGACCTGCTGGAGCTCGACCGCAGCCAGGGCAAGGGACAGCAGGTGGCGCAGCAGCTGCGCGAGATGCTCGACCGTTCGGATGCGCCGCTGCCCCAGGACGTGACCCTCTACCAGCTGGCGATCACGCTCGAGCAGCTCAATCGCGATCAGGAAGCGACCCAGACCTACCAGCGGCTGGTCGAGGAGTTCCCGCAGTCTCCGTATCGCCAGACGGCACAGCAGAAGCTCACCGCGCTGGATCCCACCCGGGCCGCCGCCGCCAACGGCCAGCTTGCCGGCCTGGGCGTCCCGCCTTCCTGACGCCTTCCGCCCTCGCGCTCGCGGCAGCCTGCTAGCTCGCGGCAGCCTGCTAGAACGACCGCTTGCCGAAATTGGCGGCCAGGATCGCGAGGTCCCGGCCGTCGACGATCCCGTCGCCGTTGAGGTCGCAATAGAGCTGGAAGTTGGTGTCGAAGCGGTGGGCGCCGAAGCAGTAGGCGAAGAGGATCAGGTCCATGCCGTCGACAATGCCGTCCTGGTTCAGGTCGCCTGGGAGGAAGACGGTGCCGACCACCTCGAACTTTGCGATCGTGCCGTTGAAAATATTGGGCGGGTTGGCCAGGTCCTGGGTCGCGAGGCCGATGGCGACCACGCCGGCGAGCGGCGCCGTGGGCTTGTAGCGGAATTCGAGCTTGCTCTGGTCGCCCGTCGGCGTCACGGTGACCGCCTGGCCGTCGAGCAGCAGATGGGTGTTGGCGACGTCGATGCCGGTGCCGAAATCGTACAGGTCGACCTGGATCTCCGCGTTGACGGGGACGTTCAGCTGCCCGTTGAAGGGGCTGATCAGACCGGTGACCGGCGGCACCTTGTCGACGCCGGTCAGCACGTCGGCGAAGGTACGGGCGAGCAGGTCGTAGCCGGCGGCATTCGGGTGCAAGCGGTCGCCGCCGCCCAGGTAATCCTCGGTCATGGCGTTGGGGGTGAGATAGAAGAACACCTCGAAGGGGTCCACCAGCGTCCGGCTCTTCTTCCAGGCCAGGTCGCGGATGGCTCCCGCCAGGGTGCCGGTGACCAGGTTGGTGGGATCGGTGTCGGCGGTGGAGAGGCGGGGGATGACCGTGGCGTGCACTGCCTGGATGCCGACGGCCTCGGCCGCGTCGGCCATCAAATCCAGGTTCTGTGCGATGGTGCCGACCGACACCTTGGCGTTGATGTCGTTGGTGCCCTCCATCAGCAACACCGCGTTCACGCCCGGTTGCAGCACGCTGCCGATGCGGGCCAGGCCTTCGCCGGTGGTCTCGCCGAAGAGGCCGTCGTTGATCACCGTCACCGACGTGCCCGTCGCGGTCGAGAGCAGGCCCTCCAGGCGTCCGGGATAGCCGATACCCTTGGGATCGCCATAGCCGGAGGTGATGCTGTCGCCGAAGGCCGCGTAGGTCTGCACCGACGCGTCCTTGGTACGCGCCTCGCGCTGGCCGCCGCGCTTGCCGCCGAAGGTGGCCGGGGCCGCCGGCGGCGGCTGCCATGTCCGCCAGGGGGCCGTCAGCCGCCGTCCCATCCCGGCCGCCGCCCCCAGCCAGTCGAAGGTGGCGCGGCCGCCGCCGGCCAGCAGCGCGGGGCGGGCGAGCGCGCCCGTGGGGGCGCTCCCGGCGGGTGCCGGCGCCGGTGGGTCCGCGCACCCGGCTTGCCGTCCGGGCCGGCCGCCGGCGTCGAGCTCGATCGCCGCCCAGCCGCGCGGCTGGGCGGTGCGATACAGGAGGTGGCTGCGGCCGGCTCCAGGTGACGGTTCGAAGCTGGGGTACAGGGAGCCGCCCGGTGCCACCACCTCCGGCTCGCCGAAGCTGCCGTCCCGGAACCGGGCCACCAGCAGGCGATAGCCGTCTCCGGCGAGTTGGCTCCAAGCGATCAGGGCGCCGCGTCCGGAGGCCGTCAGCGCCGGCGTGATGTCGGGAACCGCATTGTCGGTCAGCCGCCGCGGCGGCGTCCACGACCCGTCATGCCCCCAACTCCAGACGATCTCGTCGTCATGGCCGTCGAAGGCGCTCCAGGCGAGCAGCCACGCGCCGCCGGCGAGGTGGGCGGCGGCGAGCGCCAGCTGGCTGCCCTGGCCGGGCGCCGAGATCGTCTGCGCCGCGGACCAGGCGGCGCCGTTCCAGCCGGCGTAGCGCACGCCGAGTGCGCGCGGATCGTCTCCTTCGAGCCAGACCAGGCCGGTCAGCCGGCCGCCGGCGACCAGCGGCAGCGGCTCGGCCAGCAGCTTGCCGATGCGCCCGGCCGGCGGCGGCAAGGTGAGGGTCTGGGCGGCGGCAGGGCCATCGCCACTGCCTACCAGCAGCAGGAGCTCCCGGCCTACGGGTGTGGCGTTCGGCATGGTGCCCGCGGCGATCCAGCCGCCGGCCAGTGCCGCCGCGGCCTCGATCCTGGCCCCGGCCGGCAGCGCCAGCGACGCCAACTTGCCGGGTTGCAGCTCGAGGTGTGCCTCGCCGGCGGCCGTGACGAAGCGCAGGCCGGCCTCTGAGCCGGTCGCCCTAGCGGGGGCGATCACGCCGAGCTGCAACGCCACGAAGGCGGCGAGGAGCGGCGAGATCACCGGCCGGCCGTCGCGCCACGCCCCGGCCCGCCGCGCGCTTGCGGCCAAACGAACCTTCCCCTGCCGCAAATTCCGCTGCCGGAGCCCTGTGGACATAGACCGCAGATCCTATGGTCGCCCGGGGGGCGAGTCAAATGCCGGCCGGGTGGCCGGGGTGGCCGGGGAGCGAGTGAGCGGAGGGAGCCGAGGGAGCCCAGGGAGCGGGGAGCATCTGGGGCGGCAGCGAGGTGCGCAAGGCGCGCACGAGCGACTGCCATACGCCCCCGCTCCCGGCCCCTCCCGCTGGGGGAGGGGCCGGGGTGCGAAAAACCAGCGTTGCGGCTACGGCACGAAGTGGCTGGCAGCGCAGGCGCTGTCGAGCCGGATGGCGTCGATGCCGACCCCGAAGTGGCCGTTGGAAGCCAGCGTGTAGATGATCCACGCCTGGGCGGCTGCCGGATCGACCGGCGGGTTGCTGCCCGCGGCCGCCACCGTCGTGTTCATG
>DATKFK010001162.1:0-2777 GCA_035544375.1 Thermoanaerobaculia bacterium | reverse complement strand
CAGCTGGTCGCGCACCAGCTTGGCGAGCGCCGACTCGCGCTGCGCCCTGGCGATCCGCGGATCGAGCACCTTGATGAGCGGCTGCTCGGCGGTGCCGCGCTTGCCCTCGGATTCGAGCAGCCATGGCGTCTCCTCGAGCGCCATCCGGCGGTTGGGATCGGGGCCGGCGAAGGCCTCGAGCTCGGTGTCGCGCTGCGCCAGCTGCTTCGCCGCCCGCGCGACCGCGGGATAGCGGTCGAAGAGCGAGGAGAGAATCGCCGTCGAGAGGAAGCGGTTGAGCGTCTGCTCGGTGCATTCGTAGGGGTAGTCGACGAGGTAGGGCACCGCCCCGAGCACCGAGTAGAAGAGCTGGGCGTCGAGCGTGACGACCAGCTGCTCGTCGATCCGCGACGGGTCGTCGCGGCGCTTCATGTCCTCGAAGGTCATGCTGCGCGTGTCGCGGTCGTGGAGCGTCACGAAGCGCGACTGCGCGAGGTGCACCCGCGAGGGCAGCAGAGGCAGCGGGCGCAGCTCGCCGTCGCTCACGTCGCCGGCCTGGGCGACGACCTTGAAGGCGACCTGGCCGACGCGCTTGGGGACCGTCAGCGGGAAGGTGACGGCGGCGCTCTTCCCCGGCTCGACGTGGAAGCGCTGGCGGGCCGCCGCCGGCGCGACGCCGAACTCGCCGAGCAGCGAGGCCGCCGGCTCCGGCCGGCCGGGATCCAGGATTTCCAGGGTGACGACGCCGTCGAGCGCCGCCGCGGCGGCGTCGTTGACCACCACCCGCAGGTCGGCCTGGTCGCCCTCGCGCAGGAACCGCGGCAGGTAGGGGCGCACCATCAGGTCCTTCGCGGAGCGCGCCTCGCGATGGTCGGCGCCCGAGCGGAAGTCCCTGGTCACCGCGTGCACCCAGACGCTCCAGGCGGTGACCGAGTCCGGGACCGTGAATTCGATCGCCGCCGTGCCGTCCGCGGCGGTGAGCAGGTGCGGCTGCCAGAAGGCGGTCTCCGAGAAATCGGAGCGCAGGGGCACGGCCGGGACCGGGGCTGCGGCGGCGCCGGCGCCGGCCACGTTGCCGCCGACGTTGATCCGGTCGGCCAGCGCCGGCGCTTCGGCGGTGACGGTGACGAACTGAGATTCGCTGTTGACCGGCGAAGGGATGGGAGGGGGTGGGGCGCCGGGGACGCCGCGCTCAACCCCGGCCATCGCCTGCGGCCGCGGCCGCTGGCCGGGGCCGCCGATGCCGTAGGACGCGATGTAGGGCAGCGCGTCGCCGCGCAGGCCGGCGCCGGGCGGCAGCTCCGGCGGGCTGGTCGTCCACCACCAGGCCGCGCTCTGGCCGGCGACGCTGCCGGCCAGCCAGCCGAGCGCCACGCCTTGCGGGAAGAGGTCGATGGGGCGCGGCGGGCGGTGCGGCGCATAGGCGTCGAGGCTGCGGTCGTACATGTAGGCGAGCAGCTCGGCGGCCGCCGGCTCCGCGCCGCGCGCACCGTGTTGGGAAACCACGACCCGCCAGGTCTCCCTGGCGCCGGGGCGCAGGAGATCGCGGAAGGTCTGATACCCGACCTGCAGCTCGCGGTTGTCCCACGGCACGGCGACCTGAAGGTCCTGCTGCAGCAGCTGGTGGTCGCGCAGCGCGACGAGCCGCAGCGCGACGCCGCCGCGGTCCTCCTCGCCGACCGGCAGCGCGAGGCGCTGCGGCGCCGCCCGCGCCACGATGGCGCGCCGCTCGACGCCGCGGCCGCGCCGGATCTCGAGCTCGAGCCGCTGGCCCGGGAACCCCGAGTGCACCAGGACGGCGACCGTTTCGCCGGGGTGCGCGCTCGGCCGCTGGACCTCGAGCCAGGCGGCGACCGCGAGCGGGGCGTCGCCGGCCACCAGGATCTCGCGCTGCGCCGCCGCGGTGCCGCCGAGGTCGTCTCTGGTCTCGTAGCGCAGGCGGTAGGCACCCGGCGCGAGCGGCGGCAGCTTCACCACGGCGCGCCCCTGGTCGTCGTGGACGATCCGGCCGTGCGCCACCTCGGAGCCGTCGGCGAACCGGCGCAACGTGGCCTGCGGCGGGCCGGCGCGCTGCCAGCGTGGAGCGAGAGCGTCGCCGGCGGTGTGGAACGCCCCCGGCGCGGCGGCGAGGCCGCCGGCGGTGACCGGCTCCTCCGCGGGCAGGCGGGGCGCCGCCGGCTGGCGCAGCTCGAGCAGGCGCCAGGTCCCGGTCCCGGGGCGGGGCGTGCCGTCGAGATCGCGGCGCAGGACCGTCATCTCCGCCGGCGTCTCCCGATCGAGGAACTCCTGCTCGCTTTCGATCGCGGCCTCGACCGCGACGAAGCCGAGCCGGAAGGAGCGCTCGGCGGCAGCGGTTTCGCCGCCGTCGTCGGTCACCTGGGCGTCGAGCCGGTAGGAGTAGGTGACGTCCTTGCCGAGGCGCTCGTCGGCTTCGGGAGTGAACCGAACGGTGAAGCTGCCGTCGCCGCCGAGCGCCTGAAGCCCTGCCGCGACGACCTGTCCGCCGCGTTGCACGGCCGCGCCCGCGACGGTCCACTCCCACCACCACGGCGGATAGACCGGCACCCGGGTGACGCTCCACCGCACCTGGCCGCTCGCGACCGGCAGGCCGAAGAAGTAGCGGGCCTCGCCGCGCAACGCCGCCTCGCGGTTGAGCCGCGGCGCCGCGGCCGGCGCGAGCAGCTTGACCTCGAACGTCGGGCGCTTGTACTCCTCGACCCGGATGGCGGCCTGCCCGGGGAGGCTGCCGCGCAGCGACCAGGTCCCCAGCGGCCTGCCGGCGGGAATGACGAGCTCGC
>DATKFK010001161.1:0-2261 GCA_035544375.1 Thermoanaerobaculia bacterium | reverse complement strand
CGCATCGAACTCGACTACCGCGAACTCAAGGAGGAAGTGGGGCTCGACCACTTTGAAGGTCGCTCTTGGCGCGGCTGGTATCATCACGTCACGCTCGTGAGTCTGGCCTACGCCTTCCTGGCGCTCGAGATGCTTCGTTCTAAAAAAAACTCCATCCTGGACCCTTCCCCAGACGCGCCGAGCCCTTCAGATCCTTCTGGTGCGCTGGGCTCGCCGATGTCCACTGTGTCAAAGAGCCTATAACTCATCTTGACTTAACGGAGTAATACTAGCAGCCCGTGGTGAAAGTGCCTGATTCCATTGATGCCGCGGGCTTTGCCCGGTAGAATTGGGGGTAGGTCAAGAAGGAGCTCCCGGCATGGCGATGGGCAAGCGCAAGCGGCACCGGCAAGCGGCATTGTGGGTGGAAACGGCGCGGTTGGCCAAGGGTCCGGCTCATCCGTTCTACCGCCGGCTGAACCAGATCCTGGGCCAGCATGGGTTCGATGAGTACGTTGAGCGCGCCTGTCAGGGGTTCTACGCCGACAAGCTCGGTCGGCCGTCGTTGCCGCCGGCAGTGTACTTTCGCCTGCTGCTGATCGGCTACTTCGAGGGGATCGACTCGGAGCGCGGGATCGCTTGGCGGCTCGCCGACTCGATCGCGCTGCGCGAGTTCTTGGGCTACTCGTTGGCCGATGGAACGCCGGACCACTCGACGGTTTCTCGCAACCGGCGGCTGATCGACCTGCAAACCCATCAGGAGGTGTTCACATGGGTGCTGCAGGTGCTTGCCAAGGGCGGGCTGCTGCGAGGGGAGACGCTGGGCGTCGATGCGACGACGTTGGAGGCCAACGCGGCGCTGCGCAGCATCGTCCGGCGGGACACCGGCGAGAGCTACAAGGAGTTCCTCACCCGCCTGGCCCAGGCTTCGGGCATTGAGACGCCGACGCGCGCCGAGCTGGCTCGCCTCGACCGCGAGCGACCGAAGAAGGGCTCCAATGACGACTGGCAGCATCCGCAGGACCCGGACGCCAGAATCACCAAGATGAAAGACGGCCGGACGCACCTGGCCCATAAGGCCGAGCATGCGATCGACATGGAGACCGGCGCCGTCGTCGCGGTGACGGTGCAACCGGCGGATCGCGGCGATCCAGCCAGCCTCGAGGAGACGGTCGCCGAGGTGATGGACACTTTGGCCGATGTCTCGGAGGACGACCAGGCTGCCGAAGGTCTTGGCAACGAGGTGCTGTCGGAGCTCGTCGCCGACAAGGGCTATCACAGCAATGCGGTGCTCACCGGCCGCCAAGAGCTGGGCATTCGGACCTACATCTCCGAGCCGGCTCGGGGCCGGCGCCGCTGGCGCCACAAGCGCGCGGAGCAGCGGGCCACCTACGCCAACCGGCGCCGCATTCGCGGCGAACGGGGCAAGAGACTCTTGCGCCGCCGCGGGGAGCTGCTCGAGCGCAGCTTTGCTCATTGCTACGACACCGGCGGCATGCGCCGGGTCCACTTGCGCGGCCGGCTGAACATCGCCAAACGCCTGCTGGTGCAGGCCGCAGCTTTCAACCTCGGCCTGCTGTTGCGCCGACACTTGGGCGCCGGCAAGCCTCGTGGCCTCCGCAGGGCGGGGTGGTCGTCGGTTTGGGCTCATTTCTTCGCCTGGTTAGCCGCCTGGATGGCACTCTCGCTCACTTGGGTCCGCAACCTGATCACATCGACGCCCGGTTGTTCGCTCTCCACCCGCACTCTCGATGCCGCTCGGCTTGCCTGAGATTCGGGCTTTCACCACGGGCTGCTAGCCCTGGTGTGGGCGTTCGAGGCGGTTTGGGACTCCCGCCGAAGGTGTGACGTGATGGAGATCACGGGTCGAGTAGCGCGGGGGAATCTCACCCCCGCGCCCTCACGGAACCGGACGTGAGGCTCTCGCCTCATCCGGCTCTTACGATCCGGCCTCCGGCAGCACCCCGAGGGTCCACAGCACGAATAGCGTCGGGTTCCGCCGCGCGATGCGCCCCAGCCAATGCATGGAGGCACGCTTACGGCGTCGCAGCCGTTTGTACGTCCGCCGCGCCCAGGTGGCCAGAACCTTGTTGAGGTACTGGAGGACCCGAACACACTGCGAGCGATAGAATCGCCCGTAGTAGTTGATCCAGCCACGGACCGCAGGGTTGACGAGTTGCGCCAGATCCTCCAGGGACTGGTTGTTCCTGGTGGACGCCATCCGCCATTCGCGGATCGACTTCCGGACTGCGCACGCCGCCTTGGTGCTCATCGCCGGCAGG
>DATKFK010001160.1:0-5659 GCA_035544375.1 Thermoanaerobaculia bacterium | reverse complement strand
TCTCCACCGCGGCTACCGAAGTCTCGAGGTCGAAAGCGTCAACATCTGTGCCGCGCTGCGCGGCGCCCACGCCAGGGGCCTCGCCGACGTCTTCCTCAGCGGTATGCGCGCACTCTTCTGGTACCTCGAGTCTCTAGGGCTCTATCCAGCCGCAGAAGAGTTCTTGCAACGCGCCGAGATCTTCGCCCTGGAGGTCGGCGACAAGGAGATGGTCGCGTCGATCCTCAACGGCAAGGCGCGAATCGCCAGAAAACAAGGCAAGTACGCGGAGGCGGAGGCGTGGGCGAAGAGCGGCCTCGACGCCAGCCGCGACGACCTGGTCACTTGCAAGCTCCTCGGCAACCTGAGCGGTGTCATCGCCAACCTGGGAAAGTACCGCGAGGCTGCCGCCTACCTGGATAGAGCGCTGGCCGAGGCAGAGAAGATGGATGACGCCGACCAGATGAGCACCCTGCTCCGGCAGCAGGGTGCCGTTGCGATCAATCTCGGCGAGTTCGACCGCGCCGAAGATTGCCTCAGGAGAGGTCTGAGGATCGCCGAGGCCGGTCAGCTGGGTAGGCAACATGGGCGCATCTGCGCTTTCCTCGGCGAGCTTCACGTCTTGCGCGGCAAGTACGCGCTGGCAGAGGAGCTGCTTAAGCAAGGGTTGGCCAAGGCAGAGGAGGTCGGTAACCGCGAGGTCGAATGCATCTGCCGTCACGAGCTGGGCACGCTGGAGTGGAAGCGCGGCCGGGACCGGGCGGCGGAGCGTTTGCTGCGCGAGAGCCTGAAGGTAGCGCAAACGATGGGGCACCAGGAGCGAACCAGCCTCGTCCTGGCCGAGCTGACGTTGCTCAAGATCGAAGCGGGAGCGCTGGAGTCCGCCGCAACCTACCTGGCTGACGCCACGCAGATCGCAAACGCGATCGGTCATCCGCGTCGACAGGGTTACCTGATGGTCCTAGCGGCCCGTCTTGCCGCGGCCCACGGACGGTACGAAGAAGCCGCGGAGGTGGCCGCGTCGGCGCTCGACTTGGCGCGAGCCATCGAACACTGGTGGAACACGAGCGCCGCCTTGCTGGCGCTGGGTGACGCTCACCTCGGACTGCAGCGGCCGAGCGAGGCTCTGGCCGCCTATGAAGCCCTGCTGGCGAGGGCGAGAACAGCGGCGGTGCCGGAGCTGGCCGCCGCGGCCCTCTTCGGCGTCAGCCGGGTCAAAGCCGCCGCGGGGGATGCCCAGGGCGCTCTCGGCACGGCCGCGGAGAGCCTGGCACTGTCTACAACCATAGGCCATCGCGGCGCGCGTCACCTGGAACGGTGGCTCGCCGACAGCAGGATGGTGCTCCTTCCCGGCTGACCCTTCGCCCACCAGAGCCTCCGCGTCATTCCGGCAGCCTGCGAGCTGGGCATGGGGGGAGTTGGGATAACGGTCAATACCGATCAGCGCCCGGCGCGTACCAGGCTCTGTTGCTCGATCTGGTTCACGCGCCTCGTACGTGGGCAACTTGGCGCGCCGGGGCAGGCGCGCGCGGCTCAGCAGCAAGTCGTGAGAATGCTGCACGGCCCATGGCACGTGGCGCAGGTCACGTCCGTCAGGCAACTTTCGTCACAAGTACCGGGTTGACCGAGAGTCGGGTACCCTCCGGCTGCGCGGCGCATAGCACCTTGGTCAAGGTTCCGCAGGGTCTCTCTAGCGAGGATCAAGCTCTTCTGCACTCTCTTCTTCATGGTGCCTCCTCGGGCTGTAGGTTTCTTGTCGCTATAACGCTAATTATTGCAACGATCGATCTATTTTTCGATGATAACTTATTTTTTCAGATATGTAAAGCAGCTATCTGCCACCCAATTTGTAGAACAATAAGCAGTAGGTGATGAAATATAGTTCTGCTGGCAAAAAACGCTCCGCGACTGGCTCAGGGTGACCGGCAGCCGGCGGATCTGTGAGCGTCGCTGGTTTCGAGGCCCGAGCAGTGCTCCCATATGGATCAGCCTTTCGCGGTCACGAGCGCAAGGCGCCCGGCACGACGTTGCTGCCGGCGAGCGGCCGTGGCAGGGACATCTGGCGCCAGGTCGATCTGGGAGTCGTCGGAGCGCCAGACGCCCGAGACGGCACCCGCGTACGGCCGCAAGCCGTCGACGGCAGCCGCTAGGCGCCCTGGGGAGGCATCATCATGCTACACCACTGGGCATGACATACAGTTTTCTTGACCATAACTTTGATGTATGATGACCATGCATACTGGGCAAGATCGAGGAGGCGCTCGCTTTCTCTCATCTTGCCTTCTCGGAGCCGGCTCGTAAAAGGTGAGGACATGGCTTGGATCAAGAAGCTCTACGTTCCGCTCTCCAGCAGCGAGCTTGTCCGCCTTGCCGCCGCGGCGGAGGCTGCTGCCATGCCTGTGGCGGCCTGGGTCCGCCATCAAGCGCTCCTCGTGGTGGACGCAGCCAGGAAACCTCTGCCGCTGTCGCCAGCGGCACTGCCTGAGAGGCCGCCCAGCAAGCTCACGCGCAGGGTCGGCACGTATTTCACAGAGGAGCAGTTTGAGGTTCTTGGCGAGCACGCCCGCGCCTGCGGCTTGACGGTCTCCTGCTTTACGCGCCATTTGATCCTTGGCTTCAAGCCCATAGTGCGCCGGCCTCTCGCTCGCTCCGCCATCGTTGCCCTCAACCGGGCCGGTGCCAGCCTCAACCAGTTGGTTCAGCTGACCAGCAAGGGCATCGTCCTGACGCCGGACCTGACGCAAGCCGTCGCCGGGGTCCTGGAAGAGATTCACGCGTTACGCGATGCTCTTCTTAGGGTCGACGCGACGGACACCCGAAAGCGCACACCGAATGATCGCCTGGAAGGGCGGTGAGCTCTCGTCGAGTGGCCGGCGCACTGGCCTCTGCAAGAACTTCGGCAGGCTCATCGCCTATCTCACCCGGGGCTCCGGGGAGGCTCTCAACCCTGACCGTGTCGCCTGGATCTCCTGCCGCAACCTCGACGGCATCGACGACCCGGCACGGGTAGCACAGGTCATGCGGGCTCATGCCGGCGAAAATCCTCGCACCGAGAAGCCCGTCTACCACTTCGGCCTGAGCCTGCACCCCGGGGAGCACCTCAGCCACGAGCAGTGGAACCAGGCTCTCGACCGGGTGCTAGAGCGCTTGGGCTTGGCCCGCCATCAGGCGCTGATCGTCGCGCACCGCGATACCAACCATGAACACGTCCATGTCGTCGTCAACCGCGTCGGCGACAGCGGGCGAGCGTGGAACAAAGAATGGGATCTGGTCAAGGCGTACGAGGCCATCAGGCGCATCGAGGTAGAGTTTGGCCTGATCCGCAACGGTGCCCGCGGCCTGCCCGGATCGGACCTCACCTCCGGCGCGTACCAGCAGGCGCTACGCACCGGCCGCCAGCCGCTTCCCGACCGCGTGCGCGAGCAGGCCGGCACCGCCTTCGCCGAGGCGACCGATTGGAGCGACCTCGAGGCGCGCCTGGCCGCGCGCGGCTTCCGCCTCGAACCTGCTCCTCGACCCTCGGGCCTTCTCGTCACCGATGGTCCTCAATTCGCTTCGCTCTCGCGCGTCGACCGGTCGCTCTCCGGTCCGCAGCTCGCCCTCCGCTTCGGCGAGACCTTCCTCGAGCATCGCGCGGCCCATCCCGAGCCACCCACCGTCCTGGCGCCCGGACGCGCATTCTGTCCGCGGCCCGTCGAGGACCTGCGGCATCGCGCCGCGGAGCTGCTCGAACGCCTCGCCGAGACCCGCGCCACCTTCACCGCGGCCGACCTGCACCGCGCCGCGTTCTACCAGCCGGAGAGCGTGGCCCTGGTCCGCGAAGCCCTGCGCGACGATCGGGTCCTCGATCTCGGCAAGGACGCGGCCGGCGCCAGCCGCTACACCACTCGCGACTACCTCGACGCCGAGGCGCGGCTCCTGGCCGCGGCCGCACGCCTGGCGTCGCGGCACCATTCCCGCCTCGACACCGCCGCGCAAGCACAGGACCCTGCCGCCCAGGCCCGCCATCCGACCGCCTGGCAACGCGATCCCGCCGCCCAGCAGGCACGCGGCCCCGCCACCGGCGAGCTTGCCGAACCTGGGCTTGCCGCCGAGCAGCGCGCCGCCGTCGTCCATGCCACGGCCGAGACCACCCTCGCCCAGATCGTCGGCGGCGACGCCAAGGCCCGGGCCGAAGTCGCCCGCGCCATCGCCGCCGATTGCCAGGATCGGGGGTACCAGGTGTTCGGCGCCGCGCTGACCGCCAAGGGCGCGGCGAACCTGGAAACCGCTGCCGGCGTCCAGGCCCGCACTCTCGCCAGCCTCGAGCGCGCCTGGTCGGAGGGCGCCGACCGTCTCCATCCGCGCGCCGTCTTGCTTCTCGACGAGGCGGGATTGCTCGACGTGCGGCGGCTCGGCCGCATCCTCGCCGACGCCGGGGAGCGCCACGCCAAGGTGGTCTTGCTGGGCGATCCCGATCGGCTGCAGGCGATCGCCGCCGGCGACGCCTTTCGCGGCCTGCTCGAGCGCTTCCCCAGCGCCTGCCTCGACCCGGCCAGCCATCGCGATCCGCTGGCTCACCTCGACCCGGCCGGCCGCCGCGGTCCGGTCGCCCGGCTCGCACCGGCGGGCCGCCACGATCCGATGGGTCGCCCCGACCCGCTCGACCGCGGCGGGGTCGCCTCCGTCCTCGACCGCTGCGAGGCCGCCGGCCTCCTGCATTGGGCCGACAGCCACGACGCCGCGCGGGCCGAGCTGCTCGGCGCCTACGCTCGCGACCGCAGCGCGGACCCGGGCGGCTCGCAGCTCGTCCTCGCCCACGGCCGCGCCGAGGCAGAACAGCTCAACCAGTCGATCCGCGCCGAGCGCCGGGCCGCGGGTGAGCTCGGTCCCGAGGTCCGCGCCGGCGGCATCCAGCTCGCCCGCGGCGACCGCGTCGTCTTCCGGCGCGACGACCCGCAAGGCCGCACGGTCGTCTCGCTCGATGCCACTCCCGAGCGCGGCGTCCGCAGCGGCGCGCTCGGCACCGTCGTCGCCGCGGAACCCCACCGCCTCGCCGTCCGCCTCGACGATGGGCGCTCGGTGGCCTTCGATCCGACCCAATACCGCGCGGTGGCACACGGCTATGCCCTCGCCGTGCGCGGATGGCAGGGCGCAGCCGCGGATCGCGTCTACGTCCTGGCGGACCCGGCAATGGACCGGCATGCGGCAAGCCTGGCGCTCACCCGTCACCGCGATGGCATCGATCTTTTTGCCGATCGCGCGACCTTCCCTGGCCGCGACGACCTCGACAGGGCGCTTTCGCGCGCCGGTCACAAGGACCTCGCCGGGGACTATGCAGCGGCCGAGCTGCGCCGCGCTGCCGACCGCCTGCAAGACCTCGTCGCCAAGACCAACCAGGTGATGGTCGAGCAGGAGCGTCCGCTGCGTGATGCCCTGGCGGCGCACTCGTCGCTCTGCCGCGAGAGGCTGCGCGTGGTCGAGGCGCGCCGATCGATCGCCGAGGCGGCAGCGCGGGTCTATGTCGATCCCGCCAAGGCACTGCACAGCCTGCTCCGCGATCCCCAGGCTCCCGCCCGCCTGCGCCGCGGAGAGGCGTCGGAATTCGGCCGCCTGCAGGGCCGTGCCCTCCTCGGCGTGGCCGGCGCCGAGCGCGCGAAGGCGGTGCACGGCGTGATGTCGTTGACCGGCCGCCTCGATG
>DATKFK010001159.1:0-8236 GCA_035544375.1 Thermoanaerobaculia bacterium | reverse complement strand
CGCCTGCCGCCTGCCGGCGAAGCCGGCGCGGGAGCGCCGCCGCGGGATGCCCTGCTGGTGCCGCGTGCTGGGGCTGCTGGCGAGCGCCCTCGTGCCCGCCGCCTCAGGCGCCGCCGGGCAGGCGGGCGGGCCGCCGCCGCTGCTCCCCGAGCCGGCGGTGCGGGCGCTGGCTGCCGAGATCTCGGGAACCGCGGCGCGGCACACGGTACAGGATCTCACCCTGTATCACCGCATGCGCGGCTCGCGCGGCTTCAAGGCCGCCGCCGAGCGCATCGCGGAGCGCGCCCGCGCCTACGGCCTTGCCGTCGAGGTCGTCTCGCTGCCGGCGGACGGCAAGGTGTTCTATGGCACCCAGCGCTCACGCCCCGCCTGGGACGCCGACTTCGCCGAGCTGTGGGAGCAGCGGCAGGAGACGGCCGCGTCGCCGAGATGGGTGGACGCCGAGCGCATCGCTTCCTGGGAGGCCCGCCCGATCGTCCTGGCGGAGGACAGTGCCGGCGGCGAGGCCGCCGCCGACCTGGTGGACGTCGGCGACGGCACCGCCGAGAAGGACTACCAGGGCAAGGACGTGCGCGGCAAGCTGGTGCTCGCCGCCGCCCAGCCAGGCGCGGTGGCCGCCCTGGCCGCCGGCCGCTTCGGCGCCGCCGGCATCGTCTCCTATGCCCAGAACCAGGTCACCGCCTGGTGGCGGGAAGACGAGAACCTGGTGCGCTGGGGCCATCTCGCCACCTTCCCGCCGCCCCGGACCTTTGCCTTCATGGTCTCGCTCAAGCAGGCCCGCGCCTGGCAGCAACGCCTGGCCGCCGGCGGCACCGTCCGCCTGCGCGCCAGGGTCGAGGCGGGGCAGCATCCCGGCAGCTACGACGTCGTCACCGCCGTCATCCCGGGCAGCGATCCGGACCCGGCGGTCGCCGGCGAGGAGATCGTCCTCTCCTGTCATCTCGATCACCAGCGCCCCGGCGCCAACGACAACGCCAGCGGTTGCGCCGCCATCCTCGAGGCGGCGCGGTCCCTCGCCAAGCTGATCCGCGAGGGCAAGCTGGCGCCGCCGCGCCGCACCCTGCGGATCGTCTGGCCGCCCGAGGTCGAAGGCACGATCGCGTTACTGAACGGGCGGCCCCAGATCGCCGCGCGGGCCCGCGCCGTGATCCACATGGACATGGTGGGGGGCGACGCCGCGGCGACCGGCGCCGTCTTTCACGTCACTCGCTCGCCGCGCAGCCTGCCGAGCTTCGTCGCCGACGTCGGCGAGGCGTTCGGCCGCTTCGTGAACGCGCAGTCGGACGCCTTCGCCGCCACCGGCAGCGCCCCCTATCCGCTGGTCGATCCCGAGGGGACCAAGCGGGCGCTGCAGGCCGACTTCGTCGACTTCACGCCCGGCAGCGATCACGAGGTGTGGTCGGAAGGCTCCTTCCGGGTGCCGGCGATCTATCTCAACGACTGGCCGGACCGTTACATCCACACCCATGCCGACGCCCTGGCCAACATCGACGCCACCAAGCTGTTGCGGGCCGCCTTCATCGGCGCCGCCAGCGCCTACTACCTGGCACGGCTCGACGCTGCCCAGGTGCCCGCGCTCTGGGAGGAGGTGCGCCGCCACGCCCTTGGGCGCACCGCGACCGCGCTGGCCCGCAGCGCCGAGCTGCGGGCGGCCGGCGCCGGCCGCCACGGCGGCGGCAGCGGTGGCGGCGCTGGCGATGGCGGCGGCGCCGACGACGATGGCGAGGCCCTGCTGCGCTTCCATCTCGCCTACGAGCAGGGGGTGGTCGATTCCATCGCCGCCTTCGCCCCGGTTCCCGCGGCCACGCGCCAGGCCGCCGCGGGCTTCCTGGCAGAGCTGGGGAAGATCGCCGGAGTGGTTCCCGCCCAGGCCCCGGCGCTCTCCCGGCAGGACGAGACCGGAACGCGGATCTATCGCCGCAACCCCGACCCCAAGGGCCCGATGACCGGCTTCGGCTACAGCTATTTCGACGCGCATGCGGAGCGCCTGCACATACCCCCTCCGGCCCTGCTCGCCCGCCAAGGGCCCTGGGGCTCCGACTACGCCTACGAGGCCCTGAACCTCGTGGACGGCCGCCGCACCGTGAGCCAGATCCGCGACGCGCTCACCGCGATCTACGGCCCGGTGCCGCTCGCGGAGGTGGCGGAGTACCTGGACGACCTCGGCCGCATCGGGGTCCTGACGATCGGCACCGCCAGCCGCTGAAGGAAGCTCCGGGGGAGCGATCTCTCAGGAGCGGCTGCGAGCGCTCGCCGGCCGGCGCGCGGGCGGGCCGAGCCGGCTGGCTCCCACCAGCGACGGGCGGGCGGGCGGCGGCGTGGAGGACGCGAGCTGGTCCGGACCCTCACGCCATCCCTGGGCCACCGCCAGGCTCAGGTCTTCGAGACTGTCCACCGGCTCGCCGCCAGGCACGGCCACCGTGGTGACGGTGGTCGCGTGGCCCTCGAGGAACCGACCGAGCTGCCGCGACCACTGGAGCAGGTAGGGGAAATCGTGCCACCCGGCCGGCGAGCCCGGCGCGGGCGGCGGCATGTCCACGGGATCGCCGGGCGCCGGCCACCGCGTCCTGCCCGCCAGCCAGACGCGATGGCCGGAACGCAGGGTGGCGGCAACGGCTGCAAGGACGTCGTCCACCGGGTGCGGCGATGCGAGCCTGGCCTTCAGGTAGTCGTAGCGATGGATGCGGTGGTCCGGGATGTCCGGCAGCGTCAGCCAGCGAGCGGACCCGGAGTAGTAGCGGTTGAAGCTGACGCCGTAGTACCAGGGGAGAACCACGACGAGGTCCTGAGGCGCTGCCGCGGTCGTCACCTCCTGCGCCACCAGGTCGGCATTGGTCTGCCGGGTGGTGAGATGCTGCCAGAGCGGCACCGCCTGCACCGCGGCGATCAGCGCCACCGCGGCCAGCCGCACCATGGCGAGCTGGCGGTCGTCACCGGAACGGGAAAGCGCGCCAAAAATCGTGTCGAGCGCACTGGCGAGCAGGGCCATGAGCGGCAGTAAGTACCATGGTCGCACCGTGTAGCCGAGGTTCTCGAGGAAGAACCAGTTTGCCAGCACCGCACCGACGATCGTCAACCCGCCGAAGGCCGCGGCGCCGTTGTGCCAGGGATCCTCCGCCGCCTGCGTTGTCTGCGCTGCCTCCGGCCGGCTGACGGTCGACCGCCGCCGCGCCAGCTCCCGGCTGACACCTGCCAGGCCCACCACGATCAGCAGCAGCCAGGCGAACAGCACCGGGCGCGGCCCGACCGTGGCGGCGAAGGCCAGGGCGATCTGGTGCGCGCCGACCGGGTAGGTGACGATGATGCTCCACTGCCGCCTGGCCGCGGCGAGCTGCGGCGCGTAGGGCAGCAGCGACAGGGCGGCCGCCGCGCCGCAGCCGGCGATCCCTGCCGCCAGGCCGAATCGGCGCCGCGCGACGGCCACGGTGACCGCGGCGGCGCAGAGCGCCAGGAGCAAGGCGGCGTTGCTCATCAGGACCTGCACGCTGGCGATGGCCGTGACCGCGGTCAGCAGGATGAGCGGCCATTGCCTGGCGCCGGGCTTGCCGGCCAGCGCTCTCGCCAGCAACCCGTAGGTCAGCAGGATGAGGGCGCTGCCCATGCCGTAGCCGCGCAAGGAGTCGCCGAAGACCAGGAACGGCGCGTCGAGGCCGAGCAGCGCCAGCGACAGCAGCGGCACCGTGCGCGCGGTGGTCCGCGCGTTGAGCCACAGGCAGGCGGCGATGCACAGGCCAACCGCCAATCCGAAGGCGCGCAGCTCCCGGTCGCCGCCGCCGACCAGGTGCGAGTAGGTCCGGACCAGGAACGGGAAGAGCGGCGGGAAGGCCTCGTGCTGAAACAAGCCGACCACCTCGTGCAGGGTCGGCAGCGTCGCGAGCCGTGCCGCGCCGGCCTCATCCCGCCACAACCCGCCGGCGCACAGCATGCGCACCAGCGCCAGCGCCCCGACCACGGCCGTCAGAGCCGCCGCCGCCGCCCATTCCCAGGCGCGGATCGCCGCGGCGCCGGCTCCCCGTCCTCTCGTCACCTGGCTGCTCATTCCCGCAGCAGGACGGGCACGCCGGGCTCTGGCCGCAGCCCCGCGGATGCCAGCTGGAGGGGCGCGCTCGTCCCGGGGGCGCGCTCGTAGATGCGGATGAAGAAGTCCTCGGCACCGACCGGCGAGGTCGGGGCGGCGGGGCCGAAGGCCGCCGCCAGCGTGTAATGACGGACCACCTCGTTCCACAGGTCCACGGCATAGTCACGGCCAAATGCCTTGGGACCGAACTCGGCGGTGGGACGGTTGCAGAGCACGACGTACCTGGGCCCGGCGGTCTCGATCCGCTGTGCCGCGGCGGTCTCCCGCGGTCCCGAGAGGACTCCCGGCAGGATCAGGTCCTGCCGCAGCGGGCTGCGCAATCCGGTCACGAAGTTGAAGAAGCCGCTCTCGGGGAAGGCAGTCAGGGTGTCGCCGGCGCGGGCGTGGGCCGCCAGGTACCCCAGGGCCTGCGCGATGGCCGTGGCCTTGGTCGCCGGCAGCCGCAGGACTCCCGCTGCCGTGCTCAGCTCGAGCTTCTGCGGTTGGTGGTTGAGGCGTTCGATGCGATAGAGGAAGAAGATGCCGACGACGGCAAACAGCACGGCCAGCCGCCGGCGGAAGAGGCCCGGCGCCGGCAGCCGCGGAGCGAGGACGTCGAAGCCGAGGACGGCGGCGGTGGCCAGCAGGCCCGGCAGCGCCGCCGAGGTGTGGGGACCCATGCGCGGACCCACCGAGATCCCGAAGAACACCCGTGCGGCAACGGCGGCGCTCCAGCAGAAGAGCAGGAATTGGGCCCGGGCCCGCGCGTCGAGCGGCCGGCGCATCAGGGCCAGGGCGGCGGCGAGGGCGAGCGCCGGCAGAATGGCCAGCAGCGGCGGCAAATTTTTTTGCGCCACGCACGCCGGGCTGTACGCGTAGGCGATCAGCAATGACAGGCCGGCGGCCGTGAACAGATACCGGCGCACCGGACGGCCGGTCCGCGGCAAGGCCAGCAGCGCCGCCGCCGCCAGCAGCAGGCCGTCGAGCAGCAGGGACACCGCCAGCCGCCCGGCCGTGTCGAGGGGTTCCTCCAGCCCGAAGATGCCGAGGTAGAGGTGGCCCCATTCCCGGGGCATCCCGACCATCGGGCCGAACGGCCCATCGGCGAGCAGCCTGCCCAGGGGGACGCCGGCGAAGGCGAGGCCATAGGCCCCGCCGGCGAGCACCGACCCGATGGCGACGGCTTGCAAGTCGGTACGCGTCTCCTCACGGGGACGGGACCGTAGCCCGGCGAGCACCAGGGCGATGGCGGCGGCGGCGCCCACCTCCAGCCGCGACGCCAGGGCGACGGCGAGGCCGAGGGCGCCCAGCCAGCGGCGGCGCCACGGCTCGGCCGCCCCCGCCGCATCCAGCGCCAGCAAGCCGCCGGCGAGAGCGAACAGGTTGGACGAGGAGTAAGGGAAGACGAACGCGCCGCCCCTTGGCGCCGCCAGGCACACCGCGGCAGCCAGCGCCGTCGCGGCGGTCGCCGACAGCAGCCCGCCGGCGCGCCGGGTGAGCCGGAACAGGAGCACGAAGATGCAGCTCGACAGGGCGGCGCAGACCAGCTCCAGTGTCAGCCACGAGCTGCCGAACAGCCGTAAGGCCAGGGCGTTCGCCCAGGGCCCGACCGGTCCGTAATAGTAGGTGACGTCACGGTAGAGGTGCTCGCCGTGCAGCAGCCGCCACGGGACGTCCATCTCCCGGCCGGAGTCCACCAGCGGGTCGATCCAGCACTGCCACGAAACGGCGAGGCCGGCAATCGCCGCGAGCAGCGGCAGGCCGAAGGCTGTCGCTTTTGTGACGAAACTCTTAAGAAAGCTCGCGCGCAAGCCTTCTCGATGAAGCGGGGGCAGACCGGCAGGTGCAAGCATCGTCCGATAGACGCACTCTCGAAATGGCTACCTGCCAGGCCGTCGCCGGGCGTAGCCGTAAGAACCCAGGGCCGCCCCGCGAGCTTGCAAAACATGATCCAGCCCGGAGCGAGGGCCCCGCACCGGTCCGCGACGCCGGCCGCGTCGCCGCTCGTGCGGCCGCTCGCGCCGCCGCCCGGCCCGGGCGGCGCTACGCTCAACTTTCGCCTGGCGTTCCATGGCGGCCCTCGCCGGCGGCGAAGCGGGCGGCTCCCGCGATGCCCTCGCGCCTGAGGGCTTCGAGGCCGCCCGCCAGCTCCTGCCGCAGCGCGTCGCGCAGCGGCAAGCCGGCTTGGCGGAGGACCGCGGCGCGGTCGGCCCGCAGGCACGTCTGAGGAAAGCGCGCGAGCTCCCGCGCCAGCTCCTCCGCCGCCAGGCGCGCCGTGCCGTCCGGCACCACGCGCTCGCACAAGCCGATGGCCAGCGCTTCGGCCGACGGCACCTGGCGCCCGGTCAAGATGATGTCGAGCGCCCGGCCCTGGCCCACCAGCCGGGGCAGGCGCACGGTGCCGCCGTCGATGAGCGGGACGCCCCAACGCCGGCAGTAGACGCCGAAGTAGGCGCTCTCTTCCATGATCCGGAGGTCGCACCACAGGGCCAGCTCCATGCCGCCGGCGACGGCCGGGCCGGAGACCGCGGCGATGGCCGGCTTGGACAGCTCGAGCCGGGTCGGACCGAGCGGTCCCGGCGGCAGCTCGCCGGCGCCGGCCGCGACGTCGAGGCCATCGACCCAGCGGTCGCCGCTCGCCGCCGCGAGATGCTTGAGGTCGGCGCCGGCGCAGAACGCTCCGCCGGCGCCCCACAGCACCGCGGCGTCTGCCTCCGGGTCGCGCTCGAAGGCCAGGAATGCAGCGTGCAGGGCGGCGGCCGCTGCCGGACCGATGGAGTTCCGCGCCTCCGGACGGTCGAGGATCACGGTGGTGACGGGTCCCGACTTCTCGATGCGTACGGCAGCGGACATGGACGGCGGCCCTCCGGCGGCGGCAGGTGCGGATCGTACCGCAGCGCCGCATCGCCGCGTGTTACGGACGTGAGGCGGCTCGGCTCAGCGCATCAGAGCTGAATCCGTCATGGCTATAATTCGCTTTATGAGATCCGTGGCCGATCGACTGCGGCGGGACGACGCCGAGTTCCTGGCGCGGCTTACGGCCAGCGAACGGCTCGAGTTGGTCTTTGCGCTTGGCGAAGCGGACGTCGCCGCCTACTGTCTCAGCCACGGCGTCGACCGGCGCACCGCGATTCGCATCTTCGAGCGGCAGAGGCAGAAGGGCCGCAATCCGTCGCAATGCATGAACGCGATCATCGGCTGAGCTTGCTCGGGCGCGTCAGCTCGATGCTGGCCCAGGCGAGCATACCGCACGCGTTGATCGGAGCGGCGGCGATGGCACTCTACGGTGTGAGCCGCTCCACTCATGACATTGATCTTCTCGCCACCGAGCCCTCCTGCCTGGAGCAGGTATTCTGGACACAGCTCGGCGAATCGGGCGTCGCGGTCGAGGTGCACAAGGGTGACCTCGACGACCCCCTGGCCGGCGTGGTTCGCTGCGCCGCGCCCGCCGAGCGTCCGGTCGACCTGGTCGTGGGCAAGGCGCGCTGGCAAGGCGACGCCTTGGCGCGTGCGGTGAGCGGAACCTTCGCCGATGTAGAGCTGCGGGTGCTCCGAGCGCCCGACCTCATCCTGGTCAAGTTGTACGCCGGTGGGCCGCAGGACGCTTGGGACATCGCTCAGCTCCTCGCGTCCGGCGAGGGAGAGCGGCTGCGCGGAGAGGTCGAGGAACACGTCGGTGAGCTGCCTGCCTCCGCCATCCGTCTCTGGCAGCGAATCCGGACTGAGGCTCCTCAGAGCTGATGGCCCACAGCAGCGGTTTTCGCATCGAGACCGAGCGGTTGGTGATCCGGCCGTGGGAGCCGGCGGACGAGCCTGGCTTCCGCACGATGGTGACGGACGCCGAGATGATGCGCCACATCAGCAACGGGGCGCCGTGGGGCGACGACCGGATTGACGAGTTCTTCGCGCGGCAGCGCCGGCACCTGGCCACCCGCGGCCACTGCCTTGGCGCCCTGGTCGAGCGCGCCACCGGCCGGCTCGCCGGGCTCTCCGGCCTTCAGCCGATGGGCACCACGGCCGACGTGGAGATCGGCTGGTGGGTGATGAAGGACCTATGGGGGCGCGGCTTCGGCAGCGAGGCGGGAGCCGGTGCGCTGAGGTACGCCTGGGACACGCTGGGCCTCGAGCGAGTCACCGCCATCGCCGCGCCGGACAACCGCCCCTCGCTCCGCATCATGG
>DATKFK010001158.1:0-2551 GCA_035544375.1 Thermoanaerobaculia bacterium | reverse complement strand
ACCGGCTGGGCGGGCACCGGCGGGGCGGGCACCGGCTGGGCGGGCACCGGCGGGCGGGCGCCGCGCACCTACGAGGCGGCGCTTGCGGCGCTTTCGGCTCTGCGTCCCGAGCTGGTGGTGATGACCGCCGAGAACCGGGCGGCGATCCGCGGCCTGCCGCCGGTCCTGGGCGCGCGCTTCGTCGACGTCGGCATCTGCGAGCAGACGATGGTCGGGGCCGCCGCGGGCCTGGCGCTGCGCGGGCGGACGCCGGTCGTGCACGCCCTGGCGACCTTCCTGGTGATGCGGGCCTTCGAGTTCATCCGCACCGACGTCGGCATCGCCAACCTGCCGGTGACCCTGGTCGGCGCGGTCCCGGGCTTCCTCTCGGACGGCAACGGCCCGACCCACCAGGCGCTCGAGGACGTGGCGCTGATGCGCGGCATCCCGCACATGCAGGTGATCTGCCCGGCGGACGAGGAAGAGCTGATCGCGGCGCTGCCGGCGATCCTCGACAGCCGCGCGCCGACGTATGTGCGGCACAACGCCCTGCCGGCGGCGGTGGCCCATGCCGCGCCCTTCGAGATCGGCCGCGCCGAGCTGGTGGCGCCGGGCGCCGAGGGCGGCGTGACGCTGCTCACCTACGGTTTCCTGCTGCGCGAAGTGGCGGCGGCCCGCCTGGTGCTCGAAGAGCACGGCGTGCCGGTGGCGCTGCTCAACATGCGCAGCCTGAAACCGGTCGATGAGGTGGCGCTGGTTTCGGCGGCGCGCCGCTCGCGCCTGCTGGTGACGGTCGAGGACCACTTCCAGACCGGCGGCCTGTACTCGATCGTGGCCGAGGTGATGGTGCGGCACGGCGTGCTCTGCCGCCTGCGCTCGCTGTCGCTCGGCGAGAGGTGGTTCAAGCCGGCGCTGCTGCCGGCGGTGCTCGCCCACGAGGGCTTCACCGGGCCGGCCATCGCCGGCAAGGTGCTCGCCGAGCTGGGCGAGCAGGCGCTGCTCGACAAGACCCTGGTAGACATTCCGGGTGGGCGTCACCGCCCAGCCGGCCGGAGATGACGCCGATGCCCAATGGAGTCCGCGACAACGAGTCCTTTCCCGACATCTCCCGCTCCGACGCGTGGTACGCGCGCGCCGCCGGGCTGATCCCCGCCGGCACCCAGACTCTGGCCAAGGGCCCGGGCCAGTACGTGCGCGGCGTCGCTCCCAAGTACCTGGCGCGCGGCAAGGGCTGCCGCGTCTGGGACGTGGACGGCAACGAGTACCTCGATTACCAGATGGGGATCGGGCCGCTGTCGCTCGGCTATGCCAACGAGGCGGTGGACGCGGCCATCCGGGAGCAGCTGGCGGACGGCATCACCTTCTCGCTGATGCACCCGCTCGAGGTGGAGGTCGCCGAGCTGGTGCGCGAGCTGGTGCCGGGGGCCGAGGGGGTGCGCTACAGCAAGACCGGCTGCGACGCGACCACGGCGGCGGTCCGCCTGGCCCGCGCCTTCACCGGCCGCGACCGGGTGCTGTGCTGCGGCTACCACGGCTGGCACGACTGGTACATCGGTGTCACCGACCGCAACGCCGGCATCCCGCGGGCGGTGGCGGAGCTCACCGCCACGTTCGGCTACAACGACCTGGCGTCGGTGATCGAGGCCATCGACGATCAGACCGCCTGCGTCATCCTCGAGCCGGTGACCTTCGAGGAGCCGCGCGACGGCTTCCTCTCGGAGCTGCGGCGGGTCTGCGACCAGGTGGGGGCGCTGCTGATCTTCGACGAGATGTGGACCGGCTTCCGGCTGGCGCTGGGCGGCGCCCAGGAGCGCTTCGCGGTGCGCGCCGACCTCGCCTGCTTCTCGAAGGCGATCGCCAACGGCATGCCGATCTCGGTGGTGACCGGACGGCGCGACGTGATGGCGCTGTGCGAAAAGGACGTGTTCTTCTTCACCACCTTCGGCGGCGAGGCGCTGTCGCTGGCCGCGGCCAAGGCGACCATCGGCGAGCTGCGCGCCCACCGGGTGCCGGAGCAGCTCGAGCGCCTGGGCGGGAAGCTGAAGGCCGGCTACAACGCCCTGGCCGCCGAGCTGGGGCTCGACTTCACGCGCTGCGTCGGCTACGGCTGCCGCTCGATGGTCACCTTCGACGCCAAGGCGGGCGACCCGCTGGTGCTCAAGTCGCTGGCGCAGCAGGAGCTGATCCGGCGCGGCGTGCTGTGGGGCGGCTTCCACAACCTGTCGTTCGCCCATGGCGACGCCGACATCGCCTACACCTTGGAGGCCTGGCGCGGGGCGCTGTCGGCGCTGCGCGAGGCGGTGGCTGAGAGCGGCGCGGGCGGTGCGGCCGGCGCGGGCTCCTTGCGCGCCCGGCTGCGCGGCAAGCCGGTCGAGCCGGTCTTCCGGCGCACCACCGGCTTCAACCTCAAGCCGCGGGTGGCGGCCAGGAGCTGATGGCCCTGGTCGGGGGCGGCACGATGGCGAGTACCGCGGACACGACGCCGGATACGATGGCCGGCTTCTCGCTGGCCGGCCGGGTGGCGGTGGTCACCGGCGCCGCCGGCTTGCTGGGGCGGCGGCACTGCCGGGCG
>DATKFK010001157.1:0-12453 GCA_035544375.1 Thermoanaerobaculia bacterium | reverse complement strand
GCGCGACCGGCGGGTGTGGTTCTTCGCCGGAGCGAAGCCGGAGAGCCGGTCGTTCCCGGAGGTCCGCGACGAGGCGCTGCAGCTGGCCGCGCGCCTGCGTGCCGCCGGCGTGGGGCCCGGCATGCGAGTGGGCCTCCTGGGGCCGAACTCCTACGCCTGGATGCTCCACGATCTCGCACTGCAGAGCCTGGGCGCGATTACCGTGGCGTTCCCCGAAAAGCCGCCGTCTCCGCCGGCGGAGCTGCATGCCCGCTACCGGCTCAACCTGCTGCTGGCGGCGGGCGAGAGGTGCGGCGCCGAGCTCAAGGAGCTGACGGCGAGCGCACCGCTCGAGGACCTGGCGCGCTCGCCCGTGGCGCCCACTCTCGAGCATCACCGGCCGGCGGCGGCCGGGCTTCAGCAACCGCTCTCGATCACGTTTTCGAGCGGCACCTCGGGCAAGACCAAGACGCTGAAGGTAACGGCGGCCGGCACCAGGCAGGTGATCGCGAGCTTCTGCTCGACGTTCGAGTTCGAGGAGGGCGACCACTTCCTGGTCTTCCTGCCGCTTTCGAGCTACCAGCAGCGGGTCATGATCTATGGGTCCGTGCTCTTCGGGATCGATTTCAGCCTGGTCGACGCTCCGCAGCTCTTCAAAGCGCTGCTGCTGTTCCGGCCGACGCTGCTGCTCGCGCCGCCGGTTTTCTTCGAAAACGTCCAGGAGAGCTTCCTGCGCCGGGTCCGCGAGGCCGGGCCGGCGCAACGCCTGGCGTTTCGCGGGCTCACCGGGCTCGCCGCGGCGGTACCGCTCGCGGCGTGGCGCCGGCGCGTCGCCCGCATTTGCTATGGCAAGCTGCGCGAGGTCCTCGGGGGCCGGGTGCGCATCATGTGGACCGGCATGGCGCCGATCCGCCCGCGCGCGCTCCGCTTCTTCGCCAACGCCGGCCTGACGCTCTACGAGGCTTACGGGCTCAACGAGTGCGGCCCCATCGCGTGCAACACCGCGAAAGCGTGGCGGCCGGGCTCGGTGGGCATGCCGATCGCGCCCGGGAGCGTGGTCATTGCCGACGATGGCGAGATCCTGGTGCGCCAGCCCCATCCGGTCGCCAGCGGCTACGAGGAGTGCGAGCCGGGTGAAGAGCGCCACATCTACCGAGAGGACGGGCTCCTCGCCACCGGCGATCTCGGGTTCTTCGATGCCGATGGCTTTCTTTACCTGCGAGGACGGAAAAAGGAGGTGATCGTCACGCGGGAAGGGTTCAAGATCAGCCCCGAGGTGCTCGAACAGAAGATCAACGCCCATCCGGCCGTCCTGCAGTCAGCGGTGTTCGGGCAGCAGCTGGAGACGTTGGCGGCGGTCGTGGTGGTGGAGTCGGACAGCGCCGCGGCCAGGAGCGCGATCGACTCGCACATCGCGCGCATCAACGACAGCGAGCCTGCTTGTTTCGCCATCCAGAAAGTGCATTTCACGACGGCCAAGTTCTCTCTCGACAACGGTCAGCTCACACGCAACCTGAAGCTTCATCGCAACGCGATTTTTTCGGCCTATAAACCCTGTCTCACACCGGATTCCGGCCACGTTCCCCGAGCCAAGCCTTTGGCGGCGCGGGCCGGAGCATAGTCGAAAAAGGAGGTCTCCATGTTCCGCGATCTACTGTGGGATGCCGCTCTCGTCGCCGGATTCGGAGTCCAGCACTCCGTGCTCGCCACCATCAGGGCGAAGAAGGTGATCCGCCGGTTGTCGAACATCGATCCCCTGAGCTGGCGCGGTCCGCAGTCGTTCTTCAACATCCTTTACGTGGTCCTCGCGGCCTCGCTGTGGCGCCCGGTCAACGTCTCGGTCTGGGAGCTCTCGGGTATCGGGTTCGTGATCGTGGCGGCGGTCCTCTACGCGAGCTGGGTGTGGTATTTCCAGATCCACATCTTCGAGTACGACTGCGGGCTGGCGTTCGGCTCGACGGGGGTGATCAACCGCTTCCTGGGCCGCAAATCGCCGCCGATCGAAATGTGGAAGACCGGTTTTCGCCGCTGGAGCCGCTTCCCCGTCCACACCGCGTTCTTTCCGATGTTCCTCGCCTTCCCGCACATGACGATGGACCTCCTGGTGTTCGGCGTCGTGGGCAACATCTACAACATCATCGGCACCGAGCTCTACGACCGCCGGCTCAAGACGCTGGTGGGCAAGCCCTACCTCGAATACGTCGATCGCACCGGGCTGCTCTTCCCGCCGCTGCGCAACCCAAGGGGCGCGGCCGACCTGGCGCTGCCGGCGCCCACGCACTGGCAGAGGCCCCTGCAAAACCTCCCGGGCATCGTGCTCGGCGTTCTCGGCGGCTGCTTTTACTGGTTCGTTCTCGGCCGCACGGAGCTCAAGCCCGCGGCGATCTGGCTGTCCTGGGGCGCTTCCTTCGTGGTCGCCATCGTCGGCGGCGTCCTCTACTCGGTGATCAGCAGGGCGCAACTGACCGAGGCGAGCCGCACGGACTTCGATCGGTTCCAGACCCGCGTGTCGACCAACACCGCGCTGATGAGCGCCGTGTCGATCATTTCCTGGTTCGTGATCAGCGCGGTCGAGACGGGCCGGCCGCCGACCCTGGGCGTCGTGCTGCCCATGTGGATCGTGGTGCTGTGGATCGGCCACGCCTCCTCGGTCGCGACGCTGGCGCTGTCGCGCAAGCTCGCCACCGGCAGCGTGCCGGTCCTTGCCGAGAGCAGGGAGGCCTCGTGACCGAGAACGTGATGAGCATGCGGGCGGAAGCCTCGTTGAGCCCGCGGATCCCGATCACGGAGCTCGCCGATCGGCTGAGCCACCGGCCGGTCGTCGAGAGCCTGCCGGGAGGGTTCCGGCTGGCTTCCTGGCTGCGGCCATCACTGCTGTCGGCAGCTTCCCAGGACGACATCTTCGCGACGCTGGTCCGGATCTCGACCCGGTCGTTCGGTGCGGACATGGCTCCCTACTGGGCGGGCCGGAAGGCGGGGGGGTATTTCCAAAAGATCTCCCGGTTCTGTTTGATCATCGCGGCCGACGGGACAGTCGTCGGCTGGACCGGGTTCCACCGCCAGCGGTTCGGCGGCCGGCACTGCCTCTATCTCGATTCCACCGGCGTCCTGCCGGAGCACCAGGGCAGCGGCATCGTCAGCCGGGTGCAGTCCCGCATCCTGGCAAGGGAGTTGGCGGCGCACGCCTTCTCGTCGCTCTACCTGATCACGCGCACCGAGAACCCGGTGGTCTACCGGATGCTGCAGCGCGCCGTCGGCGCGGAACGGATCCATCCGTCGCCGCGGAGACCCGTCGTGCCGGAGGTGATCCAGCGCATCGGCGCCGATACGGCGGTCTGGCTCGGTCAGGAGGACGTCTTCGACCCGCCGCGGCTCAAGGTGGCCGGCGCCTACTCGAACCTCGATGCCCTATACGGCGAGCTGCCCACCTCCGGCGACGGCGCGCTCGACGCTTTTTTCCAGGGCAACCTTCGTCCAGTGGATGCCTTTCTCGTCATTGCGGATGCCAACTTTTTCCGGGTCCTCGGCTTCATGCTGAGCCGAGGGCTCATGTGGCCGCGCGGCGGTCGGGGACGTTGAGGCGGAGCATCCCGGGAGAGCGCGCGCGGTCCGGAGCTCTCGCCGATGCAGATCGGGTGCGGCCGGCTGCCTTCCCGCGAGGAACGTCGATCATGGACAAGGCAAGCATTGCAGCGCTGGGCGCTGCAAGCCAGTTCTGGCCGCCTTCGGAGAGCTACAACGTTGCCTTCCTGAACCTCGATGCGTACCGCCTGTCGGCACGCTACGGCTTCGAGCTGTCCGACCTGGTCCAGCTCATCACGGTGTCGAACGCCATCAGGTCCTTGCAGCGCAGCGACGGGTCGTTCACCAGCGCGGAAGCCTCGCGGCCGCTGCTCAACGTCTTGCACGATGTCGTCCTGCGCCTCGCCGAGAGCGCAACGGCGCCCGGGATCGGACGGTTCCTGCGCGGTGCGGCGGACAACCTGATGGTTGGACAGAGGACGCTCGTCGAGCTGTCGCAGTTGAATCCGCCGGGCAGCGACCTCATCTTCATCTGCGGCCTCTTTCCGACCTGGGATTGGAAGGCGACCGGAGCTCTTCACTCCTCGATCGTAGGCACCATCGACCAGGAGTGGACCGACGTCTTCGACGACCTGGACCAGCGGCTCTCCACGCTCGGCGAGTTCCTCGGTGAGCGCTGCGGCACCGGCACGCTGTTCCCGTCGAAAACGCCGCGGCTGATCGCGGCCGAGATCCTCCTCTGCGGCGGCGAGGCCGACACCTATCCGAAGCAGTTCGCTCACTTCCTCTCGCACGACACCCAGCTCGTTCCGGAGTCGAAGCCGGGAGACCTCGTCCTCCTGTTCACCAATGTCTACACCGCGCGGTTCAGGCGGCTCAGCCTACCCCTCTTCGAATGCATCTGCGGTCCTCTGTCAGAGCGGGAACGCCTGCGCGCGAGCGACCCCCGCTGGCTGCTCACCTGGTTCAAGGGACATGACGTCAGCCACTTCTGGAGCCTGTCGCGGGACCGGGCCACCACCCTCCCCGCGCTCGCCGACCACGACGCCGGCGTGCTGCACGAGATGCTCGCCGACGTGCTCGGTTACCTGACGCTGCTCGGGCCCTGGAGCCCGGAGCCCGAACCCGACCTGGTGACCAGCGGCACGGCCTTCTTGAGCGAGATGCTCCGTTACCTGCGGCGCGGCGTCGGTTACTTTCCGGATTCGAGCGCCGCCTTCATGGAACAATGGTTCCTGATCAAGAACGGCTTCTGCCGCCTCGATCCGGAAACCGGCCTTTACCAGTGGACGCCGGAAGGTCTCGCCGAGGGCCTCACCCAGCTGGGTAAGCGGGCCGTCCGGGCGGTCCTGGGCGGCGACGAGAGCGAGCGGCAGGATCTTCTCCGCTGCTACGGTCCGGACGCCAACCCAGACCTTTGCCGGATCTGGGAGGAGGTTCTCCGCCGTACCGTCCACATCCCTCACGACGTGGGTTTCCAGCTCGCATGACGAGGACAGAGGAGAAGGCCGAGCTGGCGGGTTCGCGGGTGGTGATCACCGGCGGCGCGAGCGGGATCGGACTGGCTACCGCCGGACGGTTCGCCGCCGCGGGCGCGCGGGTCGTGCTCGTCGACCGCGACGAGGAGGCATCCCGCCGGGCCCTCGCGGAGAACCCCGGCCTGGCGGGGCACGTCCGCGCGGACGTGAGCGATCACCGGCAGGTGGAGGAGGCCTTCGCCCGCATCGACGAGACGCTCGGCGGGATCGACGTCCTGATCTCGAACGCCGGGATCAGCGAGCGCCTGCCGTTCCTCGAGATCGATCCGGAGGCGTGGCGCCGGGTCCTCGGGGTCAACCTGGACGGTATGTTCTTCTGTTGCCGTGAAGCTGCCAGGCGCATGATGGCGGGCTCCGGTGGGACCCTGCTGCTGACTGCCTCGACCAACGGCATGGTCGGACACCGCCTTTACGCCTCGTACAACGCCTCGAAAGCCGGCGTGATCCTGCTCGCGAAGACGCTCGCCCTCGAGCTCGCGCCCAGGGTCCGGGTCAACGCGGTCTGTCCGGGCTACGTCCTGACGCCCATGCAGGAACGCGAATACACGCCCGAGATGCTGCGGCAGGTCAACGCGGCGATCCCGCTCGGGCGCCATGCCGCGCCGCGAGAGATTGCCGAGCTGTTCCTCTTCCTGGCCTCGGAGCGCGGCCGGTATTTCACCGGGCAGACGCTGACGATCGATGGCGGGGAGACCTGCGGCGGCACGGCGAGCTGGCGTCCCGCCGTCTGACCGTCAGGCCGCAGGGGGGTGGATATGCCGGTCTACTTGAAGGGGATCTCCTACGAGCTCGAGGAGCCGCGCCCCTTGCAGCAGCTGCCGGAGATCCGGCAGAGCCCGGACCTGCTGGCCAACCTCAAGGCGGTCGGCGTGGAATGCTTCAGCGCCAGCCGGCAGTCGCCGGCCGATCTCGCCGCCAGCTGCGTCTCGCGCACGCTGTGGAAGGCGAAGACCGACCCCGCATCGGTCGATCTCCTGTTCTACGCCACGTCGACGTTCGGCGAGCCCAGCTTCTACGGCCGCGACGTCCAGGCGCTGATCGGCAGGCTGGGCCTGGTGAACGCCTATCCGATCGGCGTCACCTTGTCGGAGTGCGCCAACGTCGTGATCGCCCTGGCGCTCGCCGCGGACACGCTGCAGCTCGGCCGCTGCCGCAACGCCCTGGTCGTCACCACCGACAAGGTCCTCGACGGGGAGTCGCGCGTGGTGCCGCCGGAGGTCTCGGTGGGCAGCGACTGCGCGGCGAGCGTCCTGGTCTGTGGGGAGGGTACAGGCCCGTGGGAGCTGCTGGCCACCGAGCGCCTGCTGATCCCCCTCGAAGGAGAGGGGAGGGCCCACGAGAACTTCGCCGGCTATCTGAAGATGAGCGCGCAAGGCATTCAGAAGGTCACCGCCCGCACCCTCTCCGCCCTGGGCCTCAAGCCGGACGATTTCACCTGGCTGATCACCAACAACTACAACCAGTCGGTCGCTCGGCTCTACGCTTCGCAGTCCGGCTTCGATCTCGCCAAGGTCTACACGGCGAACATCTCGCGCTACGGCCACTGCTTCGGCGCCGACAACCTGATCAACCTGTCCGACTGTGCCGGCGAGCATCCGCCGGCCGCCGGCGATCTGGTCCTCCTCCTCGCCTCGGGACCCAACATGTGGGCGACGGCCGTGCTGCGCAGGACGTGACCCGCGGGAGGCCCCGATCGAACGCGGATCAGGCAGCTGGCCGGCCATAGCGCCGCAGGAAGCGTCCGAGAGCGTCCGTGCCAAACTCCAGCGCCGAGACCGGCACGCGCTCGTCGGCGGCGTGGATGGTGCCGATGAAGTTGAACTCGGGCGGGAGCTTCATGGGAAGGAAGCCGTAGGTCTGGATGCCCAGCCGGTGAAAGAACCGGGCGTCCGTGGTGCCGGTGAGCAGGAACGGCACCGGGATGCCCTCGCCGTCGCACTCGCGGAGCACCGCGGCCAGGTCGGCGTAGAGCGAGAGGTCAAAGGTCGACGGGCCCGGATCGTAGCGCGTCACCGTGATCTCGGCGCCAGGGCCGGCCAGCGTCCGCAAGGGGCGGAGGAGGTCCTCGGGCAGGTGGCCCGGGAGCAGGCGGCCGTCGAGCTCGAGCTCGATCTCGCTCGGTATCACGTTGAGTTTGTGCCCACCTCGCACCACCGTCGCGGCCACGGTGTCGCGGAGCATCGGGTCGAAGAGACGGCCGTTCTCCCCCAGCAGATCGAGGACCCGGTCGGTCCATACGGGGTTGAGCAGCCGGCGCAGCAGCCAGCGGGGAACCGGCGGCAGCGCGCCGCTCAGCTCCGTGATGAAGTGGGCGACCACCGGATGGATGTGGACGGGCAGGCGCCAGCTGTCGACCGCCGTCAGCACCCGCCCGAGCCGGCCCATGGCGGTCCCGCGGAAGGGGAGGGACCCGTGCCCGCCCGGCCCCCGCAGGACCGTCCGCAGGCAGCACGTCTGCTTTTCCGCCACCATCACGGGATAGAACCGGCGCCCCTTGAAGGTGAGACTGAAGCCGCCGAACTCCCCGATCGCATGGCGCACGTTCGCGAGCAGCATCGCGTGCTGCTCCACGACGTGCTTGGCGCCATGGGTCCCCGCCCCCTCTTCGTCGCTGAGGATGGCGAGCAGCACGTCGCCGGCGGGACGCGCTCCGTCGGCCACCAGGCGCAGGAGGGCGGCGAGCATCATGGCGATCCCTCCCTTCATGTCCAGCGCGCCGCGGCCCCACAGGTAGCCGTCGGCGATCAGGCCCTCGAAGGGCGGGTGCTGCCAGACCTGCTCGGCGGTGGTCACCACATCGACGTGCCCATAGAGGAGCAGGGGAGGGGCCGTGCCCTCGCCCGTAAAGCGGGCCACCAGGTTTGGCCGTTCCGGATCGACCGCGAGCCAGGTCGCCGGCACGCCGGTGGCGGCCAGGAGCTCGGCGATGTAGGCGATGCACGGACGCTCCCGGCCCGGCGGATTGGTGGTGTCGAAGCGGATGAGGCGCTGCAGGATCTCGGCCGGGGACGCGGCGGACCGCAGAGATGCGTTCATGAGTATCATTTGATTATAGTCAAGGCTGGATTGCTCCGGGGAGTGCCGTGAAGGACCGGTGGCATGGCAGCTCGCTCGAGGACCGCCTCCGCGGGCAGATAGGCGAGTGCGTCGGGGTGGAACCCGCCAGGCTCCAGCTCGATCGCCCCCTGATCACCTTGGGGCTCGACTCCATGGCGGCGGTCCGCCTGAGCCACTTTCTGGAGACCGATCTCGGGGTGGCGCTCTCTTCGGTACACCTGCTGGAGGAATGCACCCTGGGAGGCCTCCTGGCGCAGGCCGAGGCCGCTCGCCGGCGACCACTCACCAGGCAGCGGTTGCCGAGGTCTTCCGGGAACGGCGATCTGGCGCCGCTCTCGTACGGCCAGCAGGCCCTGTGGTTCCTGCAGCGGCTGGCGCCGGCGGGGTCGGCCTACAACGTGGCCGTGGCGGCCCGGGTCCGGCGCGGGGTGGATGTCGAGGCCTTGCGCCGGGCGGTGGCCGGCCTGGTCAAGGCCCACCCCGCGCTGCGGACCACGTTCGTCGAGCGGGCCGGCGAGCCGTGGCAGGTGATCCAGGCCGAGGGAGCGGACGACCTCGTCCGGGTGGAGACCGGCGAAGAGACCGCGGAGGTCCTCCGCGATCGGCTGGAACGGGAGGCCTGCCGGCCTTTCGATCTTGCCCGGGAGCCGTTGTTGCGGGTCCTGGTCTGGCGGCTACCCGACGAGACGGTGGTGCAGCTGGTCGTCCATCACATCGTCGTGGACTTCTGGTCGCTGTCGATCCTTGCCGGCGATCTCGGGTCGTTCTATGCGGCGGCTGCGGCCGGTAGGCCCTGTCCCGCGCCGCGCTCGCGCGCCACCTATGTCGATTTCGTCCACTGGCAGCGCCGGCTGCTCACGGGAGAACGCAAAGAGCGGCTCCGCGCCTACTGGCTGCAGACGCTCACACCCCTGCCGCCGGCCATCGCGCTGCCGCTCGATCGCCGGCGGGGCCCGGTGCGGTCGTTCGCGGGCGCCAGCCTGACGTTCACGCTGGAGACCGCGGTCGCCGAGCGGGTCCATGCCCTGGCGGCGGCGCGGGCGGTGACCGCCTACACGGTGCTCCTCGCCGTCTTCCAGGCGCTGCTCGCCCGCCTCTCCGGGAACCTTTCCCTGCTGGTCGGCTCGCCGGCCGCGGGCCGCACGGCGGCGGCGTTCGCGGAGACGGTGGGCTATTTCGTCAATCCGGTGGTGCTGCGCGTCGACCTCAGCGGACACCCCACGTTCGAGGCGCACCTCGGGAGGACGCAGGCGGCGGTGGCCGCCGCCCTGGAGCATCAGGAATATCCTTTCCTCCTCGTCGCCAAGGATCTGGAGGAGGGCCGGCAGCCTGAAGGTCCACCGGGGTTCCAGGTCATGTTCGCCCTGCAGCAGGCGCGCCATCAGCGGGAGCACGCGCTGACCGCCTTCGCCTGCGGCCAGGAAGGGGTGCGAGTCCACCTGGGAGGCCTGGAGCTCGAATCGATGAGCATCCGCGAGAGGACGTCTCAGACCGACCTCTCCCTCGCCCTGGCCGAGGTCGGGGGGAGGCTCTGCGGCCAGCTCCGGTACGACACGGACCTGTTTGACGACTCGACGGCGCACCGCCTGTCCGGATACTTCCGGACGCTCCTCGCCGCGGCCCTGGCCGAGCCCGGCCGGCGCGTCGACGAGCTGTCGGTGCTTACGGCGGAGGAGCGCCGGCAGCTGTCGCGAGGCGCACGCCGCCGCCGAGCGCCCGCGTGGACCCCGGAGAGCCTGCCGGCGGGAGTGGCCGCGGCAGCACGGCGGCGGCCTGGCGCCACGGCCGCGGTCGGGCCGGCCGGCTCGGAGCTGCGTTATGGCGAGCTGAACGACCGGGCGGACCGGGTCGCCGCCGGGCTGCGGGCGCTGGGAGTCGGTCCGGAGGTCCTGGCCGCAGTCATGCTGGAACGCTCGCCGGAGCTCCTGGTCGCCGTGTTGGGGATCCTGCGGGCGGGCGGCGCCTGCCTGCTGCTCGACCCGGACGCCGAACGGCCGTGGCTCGAACGACTGCTGGAGCGGAGCGGCTGCGCGGTGGTGCTGACCCGCGAGGGCCTCGTCCGGCGGCTGCCGGAGCACGGGGCCGCGGAGGCCCTCCTGGAACACCTCGAAGAGAACGCGGAGGACCGAGCGGCGGCGCGGCGGGAGATCGAGCTCGAGAGCCTGGCGTTCGTGGTCCAGAGCGCGGGAGCCGACCGCCAGCCTCGTCTCGTCGGCTTGCCCCATCGAAGCCTGGCGGCGTGGATGGAGGCCTGGGCCGAGTGCCTGGCGCCGGAAGACCTCCGAGTGGCGGCGGGAGAAGGCATGTCCGCGACGGTGGACGGTGTCTTCGACCTGATGCTGGCCCTCGGATTGGGCGGCTGTGTCGTTCTGGACAGGGCGGCGGACGAGGTCTCCCTGCGGAGCGCAACCCCGTCGCTGCTGGCGGCGGACCTACGTACCGGCAAGGCGGGGAGGGCGCGGACGATCCGCGCGTTTGGCGGAACGCTGGGAGCGAGCCTCCGCGCCCGCCTTCTGGCGTCGGGAGTGGGGAGGGTCTTCGACGGTATCAGCTCCGCCCTGGGCGGCGTGTGGCCGCGAGCGGAGACGATGGATGCCTACGTGCTGGACCGGTCGGGAGAGCCGGCGCCGATCGGCGTGGCGGGGGAGCTCTGGCTGGGTGGAGCGGGACTGGCGCGCGGGTATCAGGCCGGCGCGGACGAGACGGCAGGGGACTTCCGGCCGGACGCCTTCGGCGGCGTTCCCGGCGGGCGCCTGGCGCGCACCGGCGACCGCGCCCGCTGGCGGGCGGACGGCCGGCTGGAGATCCTGGGGACCCTTGGGCGGGAGCTGGTGACTCACGGCCACCGTCTCGATCCCGGCCCCGCGGCAGAGGTCCTCGCGGAGCATCCCGAGGTGCTGTGGGCGGTGGCCGACCTCCAGGGCGAGGGAGACGGAGCGCGCCTGGTGGCGCATGTCCTCCGCGCCGCCCCGGATGGGACCACCGCCGAGGAGCTCCGGGAGTTCCTGCGGGGCCGGCTACCGCAGTCGCAGGTGCCGTGGAGCGTCGTGGTGCTGGACGAGCTGCCGCGGACCACCCACGGCCGCGTAGACCCGCGGGCTCTGCCGCGCGCGGCGGATCCGGGGGCCCCGGATGGCGACGGGCCACAGACCGAGAGCGAGCGGTTGCTCGTCGAGATCTGGCGCGAGTTGCTGCGGGTCGACAACCTGGGTATCCATGACAACTTCTTCCACCTGGGCGGCAACTCGTTGCTCGCCACCCGGGCCGTGGCGCGCATCAACGAGGCGTTTCAGCTGAGGCTCGGGGTCGAGGCCCTGTTCCGCAACCCGACGATCGCAGGTCTCGCCCTGACCACCGACGAGCAACTGATCGCCGGGCTCGGCGAGGAGGCGTTGGAGCGACTGTGAGCGACACTCCGAATTGGATCGTCCAGCTCTCTCCGGAGAAGCGAGACCTGCTCTTGCGCCGGGCGCGCGAGGGGCGCACCCCGGATCGCTCGGGCATCCAGCCGCGCCGGGACCGGTCCGCGCCCGCCCCGCTCTCCTTCGCCCAGCAGCGGCTCTGGTTCTTCGACCAGCTGCAGCCCGGCACCTCGGCCTACAACGTCCCCGTCGCCGTGCGCATCACCGGGCCGCTCGACCGCCGCCTCATGAAGGCGGCCCTCACCGGGCTGATCCGCCGGCATGAGGCCCTGCGCACGACAATCCGGCAAGAGCGGGATGAGGTCGTGCAGGTGGTGGGACCCGGTGTGCGGGCAGTGTTGGAGCAGGTGGAGCTGGGCCATCTCGAGGCGGCACAGGCCGAGCGCACCGCCCTGGATCTCTGCATCGAAGCGTCGCGGCGGCCCTTCGACCTGAACCGGGGGCCGCTGCTACGGATGACGCTGCTGCAGCTGAGAGCGGAGAGCCACGTCCTGCTCCTGGTCTTTCATCACATCATCTCGGACCTCTGGTCGCTTGGCGTGTTGATTCGCGAGCTGACCCTGGTCTACAGCGCGCTGGAAAGCAGCCGGCCCGTGGTCCTACCGGAGCTGCCCATCCAATACACGGACTACGCGATCTGGCAGCGGGAGCGGCTGCAGGGAGACCGCCTGGAGCGGGAGATCGAGCACTGGCGCCGGGAGCTCGCGGCCGTGCCGGCCGTCCTCGAGCTGCCGGTGGACCACCTGCGGCCGCCGGTCATGCGCTATCGCGGGGCTCATCTTTCGATCCAGCAGCCGGCCGAGCGGACGCGGGCGCTCAAGGAGCTGGCGCAGAGGTGCGAGGCGACCCTTTTCATGGCGCTGCTCACTGCCTACGGCGTCCTGCTCGCACGCTTCAGCGGACAGGAGATCCTGGCCGTCGGTTCGCCGGGGGCG
>DATKFK010001156.1:0-18056 GCA_035544375.1 Thermoanaerobaculia bacterium | reverse complement strand
ACCGATGGCTCGGTGTCCCGCTCGGTCAGCACGCTGCTAGCGCGAGATGCTGACGGCCTGGCCGGCGACGGAGATCTCGCCGCTCAGCTCGTCGCGCACCGCGACGGCGACGTCGTTGTGGCCTTGCGGGAGCTGCATCGCCACCTCGTAGAGGTAGGAGCGTTGCCGGACGGCGTCCGCCGCGGCGGCCGGGAAGCGCAGCGGCAGAGACCGGCGGCGCACCGGCGTGGCGCTGCCCTGGGCGTCGCGCGATACGAGGTAGACGGTGATCAGTCCCTGAAGCTGCGGTTCGGCACCGCCGCCGGGAAGCAGCGTCAGCCCCTGCAGCGGCACCGTCACCTGCACCCGCACCGTCTTGGGCGGGTCCTTTGGCGCCGGCGGCTTCGCGGCCAGCTTGAGGCCGAACGGGTTGTCGCCCACGTCGTAGTAGAGACGGCTCAGCAGCCTGTCGCTGGCCTGGTGGTCCTCCGATTCCAGCGCATAGGAGCGGCGGTACCGCAGCTGGACGCCAGGCCGAGACACTTCGACGCGCAAGTGGCGGACCCGCCCGTCGCCAGGGTCGGAGGCCGGATATCCAAGCAGGTAATAGGCGCTGAGGTCGTCGGCGATGCCGGCGAGATCCCTGCCGACCGCGGCGCCGTTGTAGACGAGCCTGCCGCCGGTCTCCCTGGCCATGAAGAACACGGCGTCGACCTGGTTGGCCTCGGCGGCGCCCAGGACCTGCGCCGAGGGCCTGGACCCATCGACCTCGAGCGGCGCCGCGAGCTGCCCGGGCGCGGTGGTCACCAGGCTGGACAGGCTCACTCCCAGGCTGTTGGCGCGCGCCGCCAGCGCCGCCCATTCCCTGGACGTGTCGTAGGTCAACGCCTCGAGCCGCAATTTCTCGGGATCGGGGCGCTCGAGCCGCTCGCGTTCGGACCCCATGCTCGCGACTTCTTTCGCGCCGGGGACACCCTGGGCCGCGCCGCTGCCCGCGCACAGCTCGATGAAGACGTCCCATGCCTCCGCGCCGGGCCGCAACGGGATGCCGTCGCCGACGTAGAGCACCAGCTTCCGCCCCGGCAAGCCGCCGAGCGAACCGACCAGCTGGTTGAGCGCGCCGAGGAAGCGGTGCACCTCGGTGCGTTTCTCCTCGGCATAGGAGCGGGCGATCGCCGCACTGGAGAGACAGGGGCCGTCTCCCAGCTGGCCGGTGGCGTCCTGGTTCAGGATGGCGAGGGTCGAATGCCACTCCTCGTCGCTGTTGATGCCGCGGCTCGAGATCGTCGCCGCCACCTGCTGGAGCGCCGCGGCCAGCTGCCGGCGCTCGCCGGTGAAAGGCAGCAGCACGTGCATTCCCCGGTCGTAGCGCCAGATCATCACCTGGCTGCCGCCCGGCAAACGGCTGCCGAGGACGTCGCCGAGCCGGGAGAAGAGCGCGTTGCGGTTGGCCGCTCGGGTATGCTCGTCGTCGAGCACCACGACGACGCGGGCCGGAGGTGTCGCGGCCGCGGCCTCCGGCTGTCCGGGGCTGACCGGATGGGTGGTCCGGGACCTGCTCCCATCGATCCAGGCGAAGCTCTGGAGAGTGACCGGGCGTTCGTCCTCGAAGACCCGGAAGTCCGAGGCGGAGAGATCGCCGACCAGCCGGCCCTCCCGGTCGGTGGCGAACACCTCGAGGTTGACGAGGTGGACGTCGATGCGTTCCGCAAAGGAAGGCGGGTTCGCCGCGCGCGCCCCCGTGAATGCGGCCATCGCCGGCACGAGGATCGCTGCTGCCATCAACATCCGCGCTGGCTGTGGCATGGAGACCTCTTCAGGGAACGAAGAATACCACGGCAGTCGCCTGTTCGTCATCGCGTTTGAAGAACGAGCAATGAAATAGGGCGTGAAGAACGACGGCGGGACGCCTGCGTATCAGCTCCATGCGATCGAACCTGCTCATCTACGGCGTCACCGGCTATGCCGGCGGGCTGATCTCGCGCCTGGCCGCGGCCCGAGGGCTGCCGCACCTGGCTGCCGGGCGCGACCTCGAGAAGGTCATGGCGCACGCCGATCCGCTGCTCCTGCCCGCCCGCACCTTCTCGCTGTCCGATCCGGGCAAGGTCGTCCGCGGCCTGGACGGCGTCGCCGTGGTGCTCAACGCCGCCGGGCCCTTCGTCGAAACCGGCCCGCCGCTTGCCGAGGCCTGCCTGCGCTGCGGCGTTCATTACCTGGACCTGGCGGGGGCCGTGGCGGAGATCGAGGCGATCCGCCAGCTCGACGCCCGCGCCCGCGAGGCCGGCGTGATGTTGATGCCGGGCGTCGGGTTCGCCGTTCTGCCGGCCGATGCCGTGGCGGCGCGCCTCAAACGCCGGCTGCCCGGGGCCGTCCGGTTGCGGCTGGCCTTCGAGGCGGCGGGCGGAGTGTCGCGCGGCACGCTGCGGACGCTGTGCGGCGATTTGCGCCGCGGCGGCGGGGTCCGGCGCCGCGGCGGCGAGTTCGCGGCCGCCCGCGCCGGGGAAGAGCAGCTGGCGCTCGACCTCGGCGGCGGGCGGCGTGTCGCGGTCACCGATCCCTGGCGCGGCGAGCTGGCCGCCGCCTGGTGGAGCTCGGTCTTCCCAGACATCGACGTCTATACGGTCCATCCCACCCCGGTGCGCTGGCTGCTGCGCTCGCCGCTCGCCGCGCCGGCGCGCGCCCTGCTCGCCAGCCAGCCTGGACAGGCGCTGTTGCGCCAGGCGATCGAGCGCCTGCCTGCCGGCCCGAGCGAGCGGCAGCTGACGAGCGGCCTGACGCGGATCTGGGCCCAAGCCGAGGACCCGGCCGGCCATTGCGTCACGGCACGCCTTCAGGGGCCGGCCGCCTACCTGTTCGCCGCCCAGACCGCCCTTTGGGTGGCCCAGCGCGTCCTTGCCGGCCGCCTGCGCGTGGGTTTCCAGACTCCGGTCACCGCGTACGGTCCGGACCTCGTCGACCGCCTGGTCGAAGACGTCGAAGGCGTGACGGTGACCTGGAGCTGACTACGACGCTTCGCCGCAGCCCGGCGGTGGCGCGGGCCGCGGCTCGGCCGCGGGCATGGCCGTCGACCGCTGCGCCACCGGGGGAACGACCAGGGGCTTCGGCCAGGGTGTGCCGGCAGACGCGGGCGGCGACCAGATCGACAGGCCGGACTGGGCGCGCCGCCGCAGGAAGGCAGCCGACCCCACCGGCGCGGCGATGCCGCCAGTGCCGGTTTTCAAGCGCGAGAGATCGCGGGCGGCGCCGAGCTTGGCCACCTCGCCGCACCCGGCACAACGCCAGACCTCGTAGCGCACGTCGCCGACCAGGTGCTCGGTGCGCTCCGCCATGTCGAGCTCGGCGAAGGCCGCCTCGGGTCCAAGGCGCCGCATCGCCGAGCCGCAGCCGGCGCAGCGCCGCGGGCGCCGGTGCCAGGCCAGCCGCCCGCCGGCAAGCACCAGCACCGCCGCGGCGGTCCCGGCCAGCAGTCCGCCGCCTGCCGAGCCGCCTGTCCTGGCGCCGTCGGCGCGGCCGCCGGGTGCGGCCCCGGCGATGCGCGCGGCCGCCGGCCCCGGCGCCTGCGGCGGAGCCAGGGCTCGCCGGCTCGCCGGCTGCGGCCGCTCGGCTGGCGCCTGGTTCGCGGCGGCGCCGCCCTTGCCGGCCTGAAAGAAAGTGACGTCGAGCACCCGCTCCGGGGCCGCCGCCGGTGGGGCCGGCGCGAGCGCGGCTCCGGCCGCCGGCGCCGCCTGAGGACGCGCCGGTGCCGCGGCAAGCGGTGCGCTGCCGATGGCCAGCGCCGCCAGCAGGGCGCCGAGCCGGCGTGCGCGGAAGGAGCAAGCGAGGGTGGAGAAACCGCGTCCTGCGTCCATGCCGAAACCATCTTACGCCTCGCGCCCGCCGCGGTCACGCGGGCCGCAATCGCCGCAACCCCCAGCCTCCGGAGGACGTACACTCTAAAGGCGAGCGGCCACGGCCACGGCCGGCGGCCAGGCGGCCACACGGCCGGCGCCAGGCGGCCAGGCGGCCACGCGGCCGGCGCGCTCGCGGCGGTCCGTCCGCAAGGGAGGAGAGCATGTCCAGACTGCCGCACGAGGTCTTCCCCTGGGCCACGGCGACGCCGATCGCGGCGCTGCTGGTCGGCATCGCGCTGCTGCTCTTCGGCCGGCGCCTGTTCTGGCTCTTCGTCGCCGTCATCGGCTTCATGGCGGGTTGGTACCTGGCGATGGGTGGCGGGCGCCATGGCGCGACCGGCGGCGGGCTGCTGGTTGCGCTGGTCGCGGGCTTGATCGGCCTGGTGCTGGCGCTGGTGGTGCAGAAGGTGGCGGTGGCGCTGGCCGGGTTCTTCGTCGGCGCCTACCTGCTGGCCGGCCTGCTGGGCTGGCAGCTGCCGCCGCTGCGGCCGGGGCAGCAGCTGGTCCTCCTGGCGGCCGGCGTGGTGGCCGCCGTCCTCGCCCTGGCCCTGTTCGACCTCGCGCTGATCCTCTATTCGGCGATCGCCGGCGCGGGGCTGATCCTCGAGAACGTCCACCTGCATCTGGGCGGCAACGCGCGGTTGCTGGCGCTGGTCGTGCTGGCGGCGGTCGGCGCGGCCTTCCAGGCCCGCTGGCTGCAGCGGCCGGTGCTCCGAAGATGAGGTCCATGGGCCTCGCCGCCCCCCATAGCCCTCTGTAAAGAGTCGCGTTCCATTTGCCTTGACAATCTAGGCACGACGTTGCTATGCTGCGCCCCGAACCCGAGGAGGCGACAGCCAAGACATGTCCAAGCAGCCCTTGCCACTTCTTCAGGGCACTCTCGACGTCTTGATCCTGAAGACGCTCAGCCGTGGGCCGCGGCACGGCTACGCCATCGCCCGCTGGCTCGAGGAAGCGACGGAGGACGCGCTGCAGATCGAAGAGGGGTCCCTCTACCCGGCCCTGTACCGCATGGAGCGGCGCGGATGGATCGAGGCCGAATGGGGCATCTCCGAGCTCAACCGCAAGGCGAAGTTCTATCGCCTGACGCCGGCTGGCCGCTCCCAGCTCGATGCCGAGACGGCACAGTGGGAGAGCTTCACCGCCGCCGTCTCGAAGGTCCTGCTCCCCGCCACCTAGGCACCATGAGCCCAGCCGCCGGACCGGTGCGCCGTTTCCGCTCGCTCCTGTGGAAGCCGGGGCTCGACGAGGAGATTGCCGACGAGCTGGCCTTCCACCTGGAGATGCGGGCCCGCGAGTATGCGGCCCGCGGCATGGCGCCCGCCGCGGCGAGGGCGGCCGCCCGCCGGCGCTTCGGCGACGTCAGCCGCGTGCAGGCCGCGTGCAGCGCCATCGGCGGCGGCCGCGACCGGGCGCAGCGCCGCGCCCGCTGGCTGGCCGAGCTCGGCCGTGACCTGCGCCTCGCCGGCCGCCGCCTGGAGGAGCGGCCCGCGCCGACCCTGCTGGCGGCACTGGCGCTCGCCGTCGGCCTCGCCGGCGCCGCGACCGCCTGGCAGATCGCGCGCGCCGTCCTGCGCCCGCTGCCGTTCGCCGAACCGTCGAGCCTGGTGCGCCTCCGCCAGGTCAGCCCGCCGGGCGTCGAGTTCGCCGCCTCGGTGCCGGACTTCGTCGACTGGCGCCGCTTTTGCCGCGCCTTCGCCGGCGTCGCCGCCTTCGAGGCCACGGAAGCCAACCTGACCGGCGGCGAGGGCGCGGTGGAACCGCCCGAGCGCGTGCTCGCGGCCCGCGCCACCACTTCGCTGCTGCCGCTGCTCGGCGCCCAGCCGCTCCTGGGCCGGGGATTCCCCACGGCCGCGGCGGCCGGCGGCGGCGATCGCCGCGTGGCGGTGCTCTCCCATGCCCTCTGGCGGCGGCGCTTCGGCGCCGATCCGCAGGTTGTCGGACGCATCCTCTGGCTCGACGGCATGCCGCTGCGCATCGCCGGCGTCATGCCGCCCGGGTTCGAGGCGCCGCCGGGAGTCGGACTCTGGGTACCGCTCGTCCCGCGCCTGATCTTTTCCGGCGGCGTGCGCGAGCACCACCGGCTCGAGGTCGTGGCGCGGCTGCGGCCCGGCGTGTCGGCCCGCCAGGCGGCTGCCGAGCTGGCCGCGGTCGCCGCCACCGCCTCCCGCTTCCATCCGCAGACCAACCAGGGCTGGAGCACCCGCGTCGAGGCGCTGCCGGCAGCCTGGATCGGGACGCGCTGGACGCGGCGCGCGCGTCTGTTCCTGGCGGCGGCGGCGCTGCTCTGGCTGCTCGCCAGCGCCACCGCGGCCAACCTGCTGTGGGCGCGGGCCATCGCGCGGCAGCGCGAGATCGACCTCCGCGCCGCGCTGGGCGGTGGGCGCGGCCGCATCGTCCGCCAGCTGTTCGCCGAGGGCCTGCTGCTGGCGTCGATCGGCGCGGCAGGCGGACTGTTGCTGACCGGCTCCGCCGCCGCCGTGCTGCGCCAGGCCGCGCTGGGAGTGCCTCAGCTCGCGGCCCTCGCCGCCGCCGCGCCGGCGGCAGCGATTCCCGGCCTGCCGCGACTGGACCTCGGCACGGCCGGCCTGGTGCTCGGCCTGGCGCTGCTGAGCAGCCTGGTGTGCGGCCTGGGCCCGGCGCTGCAAGCCTTCCGGCCGGGGCACACGGCGGCGAGGCAGAGCGCGCGTCTCACCACCCGGCGCGAGAGCCGCGTCCGCGACGCGCTGGTCGTGGCGGAGCTGGCCTGCGCGACCACCCTGCTGGTGGCGGCCGGGCTGCTGATCGAGAGCTACCTGCGCCTCGACCGCGCCGACCCGGGTTTCGACGCCGACCACGTGCTGAGCATGCGCCTGGCGCTCAATGGCGACCGCTATCCTCCGGCCGAGCGGCGGGCGCTGTTGCGCCGCCTCGAAGCGGACCTGAACCGGTTGCCCGGGGTGGCGGCCGCCGGCTTCGTGAGCACGGCGCCGCTGGCCGCCGAGCGGCCCGCGGAGCCCTTCACCCTCGAACCGCGGGCGGCCGGCGAGCGCGAGCTCCGAGAAGCAACGAGTGTCGCGACAGGCGACAGGCGGAGCCGCGACCTGGCCGCCGAGTGGCGGGTGGTGACGCCGGGCTGTTTCCGCACCCTGGGGCTGCGGCGCCTCGCCGGCCGCCTGCTCGGGCCGGACGACCGCGACGCCGAGCGCCCGGTGGCGGTGGTCGATTCGACGTTTGCCGCGCGCGCCTGGCCGGGCGCGAATCCCCTGGGGCGGCGCCTGAGGCGGCCGGCCGGCGGCCGCGAGCTGACGGTGGTGGGGGTGGTTGCCCAGGTGCGCGACGTCGATCTCGAGGCCGGCGCCCGTCCGGTGCTGTTCGTCCCGTACGAGGAGCTGCCCTGGCGGGCGATGGCGCTGGTGGTGCGTCCCGCCGCTGGGCCGCCGGCGCCGGGTGCGGGGCCGGCAGCGTCCGGCCGTGGAGCGGGCGGCGCGACTGCCGCCGGCAGGGCGGCGCTCGCCGGCGCGGTGCGGCGGCAGATCGCGGCCTTCGACCCCGGTCTGCCGGTCTCCTCGCCCCGCTGGCTGGAGGTCGCCCGCCGCCAGGAAGCGGCAGGTCCGCGGCTGGGCTCGTGGCTGGTGGCGCTCTTCGCGGCTGCCGCCCTGGGCCTGGCGGTCAGCGGCGTCTACGCGACCGCCGCGGCGGCGGTGGCCCAGCGCACGCCCGAGATCGCGCTGCGCCAGGCCCTTGGCGCGGCCCGCGGCGACGTGCGGCGGCTGGTCTTGGGCCGCGGCGCGGCGCTCACCCTGCTCGGCCTGATGCTCGGGCTCGGCGGTTCGTGGCTCTTCAGCGGGCTGCTCGCGGGACTGCTGTTCGAGACGCCGGCGGACCAGCTCGGGACCTACGCCGGCGCGGCGCTGCTGCTGGGCGGCGTGGCGCTCCTCGCGAGCGCCTTCCCGGCCCGCCGCGCCGCTCGTGTCGCCCCCGCCCTGGCGCTGCGTCGCGAGTAGCTCCGCGGCAAGCTCATTCCCATACGGCCGCGGAGACCTCGGGCGGCATGCCGTCCTGCGCGGCGATGCGGCCGAGGTGCCGCACCAGGTCGGCGAGCAACGCCAGGTAGGCGCCGAGCTCTTCCCTCACCACCTCGTCGGTCGGCCGGCTGGTCAGCTGGCGCAGAGCGTTGATCGGCTCGAGGCGCAACGGCTCGATCCCCAATGCCTCTCCGGCCAGGCGGAGCATGTCGGCGCGGGAGGCAGGCCGTTCGCCGCCGCGAGCGTGCAACACCGTCTCGAGAATCGCGATCAGCCGCGGCAGGCTCTGGACGATTCCCACCCACAGCAGATCGGGATCGGTGCCGCGGTCGAGGATGCGGTGGCGCAGGCGGATCTCCAGGTTCTCGAGCTCCTGCAGCGCGGCGAAGCGAAGCCCGCGCGGCGCGATCTCCAGCCGGTCGAGGTGGACGTCGCCGTAGAGCACGCGGTGGGTGAGGCGGATCTCGAGCAGGCGGGCGGGGAAGAGATGGGTGTGGACCCGCAGCTCGGCCGGCGTGGCGACGAACGACGACACCTGGGACTGGCGCTGGGCCGAGGTCAGGACGGGCGCCAGCGGCAGCAGCGCCTGCAGGGTGGCGTTGGCCACCACCACCAGGATGTTGACCTCGCTCACGCCGGTTCCCGCGCCATGGCGGACCTTCGGCGTGCCATACAGGGCGACGCCGAGCAGGTTGTCCCCGGCCGCTTCGCGCAGCCGCTGGACGAGCCGCGTCAGCGAGCGTTCCAGCGCCGCTTCCGGGGGGAGGGTGGTCTTGGCCATTCGGCTCCTGGCGCAGCGAACATCTCTCCACGATGTTAGCAGTTGAGGCGCCGCTTGCTCGGGAAATGCTGCGATAGAGTGCCGGCATGTTCCTGTTCGACGGTCCGCCAGGCGGTCCGACCCTGGTTCTCGCCCATGGTGCCAGCGCGCCCATGGACTCCCCGTTCCTTGCCGCCATGGCCGCCGGGCTCGCCGAGCGTGGCCTGCGCGTGGCGCGGTTCGAGTTTCCCTACATGGCGGCGCGGCGCGAGGGCGGCGGCCGCAAGGCGCCCGACCGCGAGCCGGAGCTGCGCCGCGCCTGGCTCGAAGCAATCCAAGCGATCCAAGCGATTGAATCGACCGTGGCGCCCGCGGCGGTCGGCGCCCCAGGCGGCGCCGCCGGTGTCTGGATCGGGGGCAAGTCCATGGGTGGACGCATCGCCAGCCTGATCGCCGACGAGGCCGGCGTGCGCGGCCTGGTGTGCCTCGGTTATCCCTTCCGCCCGCCCGGCGCCGCCCCGGCGGTGGTGGAAAAGCGCACCGCCCACCTGCGCGGCCTGCGCACGCCGGCGCTCATCGTCCAGGGCACGCGCGATCCTTTCGGGGGCCCTGCCGAGGTCGCCGGCTACACGCTCGCCCCGGGCATCCGCGTCCACTGGATCGAGGACGGGGATCATTCCCTGAAGCCGCGCAAGTCCTCAGGCCGCACCGAGGCGCAGAACCTGGAAGAGGCGGCCGCGACGGTCGCCGCCTTCGTCGCCGGCTAAGACGAAACGGTTGGCCGCAGGCCACGGCAACTAAGTACTGCCTTCCGGAAATACGGTGTCACACCGAGGCTGCCGAGCCGCCGCCCCAGCAAGGCGCGCGACTGAGGCATAGCCAAAGCCTATGCCGCAGGGAGCGGCCGCGGCCACCAGCCACCGCGGCACTCCCGGCAGGTCGCAACGCCAGCTGGGGCGGATGGATCGGCGGCCGAATGTCACCGTATTTCCGGAAGTCAGTACTAAGTACCAGGCGGCAGTGCCGGCAGCGGCGCCGGCTCGTAGTCGCTGAGCAGCCCGACGTCGATGCTCAGGGTCCCCGAGGCGTCCAGGGGCTTGTACATGTTCTTGAAGGAGGCGCCCCAGACGATCTCCGCCGGCTTGTAGGACGACCGCGTGTGCACGGTCTGCGAGAAGGTCTCGTCGAAGCCGGTGAGCACCACCAGGAACTCGGCGTTGGTGGCCACGAGGTCGTCGTAGCCGAGCCCGTGCAGCGGGCTCGCGGCGTCGATCGCGTGCACGATGGTCCACGAGAGCGGGAAGAAGGTCACCTTCCGCCGCTCGAGCGCCAGCGGCACGAACTGGCGCATGCCGATCTTGCCCTGGCCGCCGAGCTGGGTGAACAGCACCTGGCATTCCACCTCGAGCAACTGGTTGCTGCGCGAGTTGACGATGCGGAACTCGAATGCGGCGCCGCCCTGGTAGGGGGCGATCAGCGCGCGGTCGCTGAACACGATCCTGGCGGTGGGGCGCGAGAAACGCGCGAACAGCAGGCCGGTGGCGAGCGCGAAGATGAGCAGTCCGGCCAGCGCCTCGACCGTCACCAGCAGGTTGGCGGCAAGTCCCGCCGGGCTGATGTGTCCGTAGCCGATGGTGGCGAAGGTCTGGACGCTGAAGAAGAAGGCGCGCAGGAACTCGCTGCCGCCCATCTCCGACGCCTGGGCGCCGTGCAGCGCCTCCGGCCCGCAAGCCAGGTAGGCGAGGCCGAAGACGGCGTTGAGCGCCAGGAAGGTGACGCCCACCAGCCCCAGGAACCTGGGCCACGAGATGGTGAGCAGGTGGTGGTACAGGCTGAGCGAGGCCAGCGGCGGCATGCCGTCCCGCCGCACGTTGAAGCTGCCGTCGCGGTTGAGCAGCCGCTGCCGGCTCTCCCGCGCCACCACCGAGCCGAAGCCCAGGTCGCGGTCGAGATCGCTCTCGAGGGCTCGCGGAGCGGCATCGTGCGTCGCCATGACGGCGAAGTATAACCGCGCCGACACCCCCTACCCGGTGAAGCTCCAAATGGTTTATGATGTGCTCAACGGTCTTTGACCGTACCCATGGGGACGAAAACAAGCCCTTTCGGGCATCCGTCAATGCCAAATGAAGCAATAGAAGTGCCTGCCGGGCAAGGAGAATCGTCTCCCGCGGTCGACCTGGGCATCGCCGGCTGGCGCGTTCCGCTGCATTCCCACATCGCATGTTTCTGCGCCACCGAGACGCAGCTGGACCAGGCCCTGGGCTTCGTGGCCGCCGGGCTGCGCGGCACCGATCATTGCGTGATCGCCGGCGACGCCACCGACAACCAGCGCCTCCTCCACAGCCTCGAACGCCAGGGGATCGACCTCGCCGCCTGCCAGGCCGCCGGCCGCCTCAGGCTCGTCGGTCGCCCGTCCACGAGCCGCGCGATGCTCGACGAGGCGACGGCCGCCTTCGAGGCGGCCATCGCAGCCGGTGCCCGCGTCCTCCGGCTCGCCGGGATCGTCGGTTGGGACCGCGAGAACCAGGCGCCCGACGCGGAGCTCTTCGCCTACGAGGCCATGCTCACGGACCTGGCCGCCAGGTGGCCCTGCGTGATCCTCTGCCTGCACGAGGTGGGATCGATGGGCGGCCTGACCGTGCTCCATGGCGTCCTCGAGACGCATCCGGAGCTGCTCGCCCCGAGCGGCGTGCTCGCCAACCTCTACTTCGTGCCGCTCGACCGCGGGCCGGAGCGGCTCGAGGCGATCGGCGTCGAGCTGTCGCGCCGCCAGCAGGAGCGGGAGGCGCTAAGGCAGCGGTCGGAGCTGCTGCAGACCATCTTCGACAACATCCCGGTGATGGTCTCGCTGTTCGATCCGGTGTCGCGGCGCCAGCTCTTCGCCAACCGGGAATGGGAGCGCGTCACCGGCTGGACCGTCGAGGAAGCGCAACGCCTGGACATCCTGGCCGAGCTGTACCCGGACCCCGCCGACCAGCAGCGGGCGATGCAAGTGCTGCGCGACGGAGCGCGCAAGTGGACCCCCTTCAAGACCCGCACGCGCGGCGGCAGGGTCATCGACACCCTGTGGATGCGGTCCACGCTCTCCGACGGCACCTCCGTCGGCTTCGGCCAGGACGTCACCGAGCACCATCTGACCGAGGAGCGCCTGCAGCGGTCCTACGAGGAGCTGCGGGCGCTCACCGCACGGCTGCGCACCGCCCGCGAGGAAGAGAGCACGCGCATCGCGCGGGAGGTCCATGACGAGGTGGGACAGATGCTGACCGCCTTGCGCCTGGACGTGGCCTGGCTGGAGCGGCAGCTCGCGTCGTCGTCGCCGCCGGCGCGCGAGGGGCTCGCCGGCAAGCTCCACGACATGGTGCAGCTGCTCAACCTCGCCTCGGACGCGGTGCATCGCATCATCAGCGAGCTGCGGCCGGGCATCCTCGACGAGCTGGGTCTCGAGGCCGCCGTCGAATGGTACGTGGGAGAGTTCGAGAAGCGGACCGGCATCCGCTGCCGCCTGGTCGCGACGATGGCAGGCGCGGATCTCGGCTCGGACCAGGCCACCGCCCTGTTCCGCATCCTGCAGGAAGCGCTCACCAACGTCGCGCGCCACGCCGGCGCAACCGCCGTCGACATCCGGCTCATCGCCGAGACCGGCCGGGTGGCCCTCGAGATCGTCGACAATGGCAGCGGCATTCCCGAGCACAAGATCGGGGACTCTCGATCCATCGGCCTCGTCGGCATGCGCGAGCGGGCCCGCGCGCTGGAAGGCGACCTGGCGGTCCGCTCCAGGCCCGGAGCGGGCACGACCGTCGAGGTGATCCTGCCGCGATGACCGCGATTCTGCTCGTGGACGATCACGCGGTGGTCCGGCAGGGTCTCAAGCAGATCCTCGAGGGCGCCCTTGCCGGCGCGGCTTTCGGCGATGCGGCGAGCGGCGAGGAAGCGGTGCGCATGGTCGAGGCCGGGGAGTGGGACGTCGTCATCCTCGACATCTCGCTGCCGGGCAAGAGCGGGCTCGAGGTGCTGAAGGAGCTCAGGCACACCCGGCCCAGGCTGCCGGTCCTGGTGCTGAGCATGCATGCCGAGGAGCAGTTCGGCGTGCGGGTGCTGCGCGCCGGGGCGTCCGGCTACCTGGCGAAGCGGTCCGCCGCGGCCGACCTGGTCACGGCGGTCAAGAACGTCCTGGCGGGCCGCAGGTACGTGAGCCCCAGCCTGGCCGAGAGGCTTGCCGGCGAGATCGCCCTGGCTCCCGGGCGGGCCCCGCACGAGCTGCTGTCCGACCGGGAGTTCCAGGTCTTCCGGCTCCTCGCCGCCGGCAAGACGGTGACCGCCAGCGCCGAAGCGCTGAGCTTGTCGGTGCCCACGGTGAGCACCTACCGCACGCGCATCCTCGAGAAGATGGGGATGAGCGAGAACTCCGACCTGGTCCAGTACGCGATCGTCCACCGCCTCTTCGACGAATAGCTCGCCCTCCGCCCGCCCCGCCGCTGTCAGCCGGACAACGACGTGGTTCTCGGCGGCGCGACGATGTTGCCGGTCGTGCGCACCGGATAGAGTCGGCTGGTGCTGGAAAACTCCTGTCAAGACAGAATCGGGGAGCCTGCTTCCGGCCCCGGTACCGGAAAGAGTGCGCCCGCCGTGGAGACGGTTCTGCTGGTCGAGGATGACGAGGGTGTCCGGTTGCTGGCGCGGCTGGCGCTCGAGGCCTACGGCTACACGGTGCTGGCTGCCGCCGACGGCGATCAGGCGCTCGAGATCGGCCGCCACCATCTCGGGCCGATTCACATCCTGGTGACCGACATCCAGGTGCCCGGAATGAGGGGCCCCGAGCTGGCCGAGCGGATCCGCAGCCTGCGGCTGGGGATCAAGGTCCTGTTCACCACCGGGGGCCTGGCTCTCCACGAGCGCCTCCCGGCCGACGCGGAGCTGCTGGACAAGCCGTTCTCGATCGCAGCCCTGGCCAGCAAGGTGCGGGCCACGCTCGATTCCTGACTACTAAGAAGAGACACCCCCTTGCCCGGTGCGGCCGGCATCGCCCGAGGAGCGCCGGGGTGTCGCGCAAGTACCAAGTTCTCGATCCTGAACCCAGGTTCTGCCGCGCCTGGCGGGACACTAGCGCCGGTCGAGAGTGCTGCGCACCCGCTGGGCCAGCTGGGCGGGAGCGAAGGGCTTCTGCAGAAAGGCCGCGCCGGGCGCGTCCGCCTGGACCGCTCGGTCGGCGTATCCCGACATGTAGACCACGCGCAGGCCGGGCCGGCGGGCGAGCAGGGCCTCCGCCAGCTCGACGCCGCTCTTGCCCGGCATGATCACGTCGGTCAGCAGCAGGTGGATCGGGCCGGCGTGACGCTCGGCGACCTGCAGCGCTTCGTCGGCGCTGCCCGCCAGCAGCACCACGTAACCCTGCGCCTCGAGGACCTCGCGCGCCAGCGACCGGATCGACTCCTCGTCCTCGGCCACCAGGACGGTTTCGCTGCCGCGGCCCGGGGCGGCGGCGACGACAGGGTCCGGCGTCAGGGGTTCATCGGTGCGCGGCAGGTAGACGCTGAACGTGGCGCCCTCTCCCGGCCGGCTCTGCACCTCCACCTGGCCGCCGCTCTGGTGGACGATGCCGTAGACCGTCGCCAACCCGAGGCCGGTACCCTTGCCCTCTTCCTTGGTGGTGAAGAACGGCTCGAAGAGGTGCGGCATCACGGCACCGTCGATGCCGCAGCCGGTGTCGGCAACCCGCAGCAGGACATGGGTCGCGGCGGCCGGCGGCGCTGGCCCTGACGCCGGCGCCGGCGACGGCGTCTCTTGCGTCGGGGAACCATTGCGCGTCGAGAGGGTCAGCCTGCCGCCGCCCGGCATCGCGTCGCGGGCGTTGACCGCCAGGTTCATCAGCACCTGCTCGATCTGGCCGGAGTCGGCGCGGATGAGCCCGAGCCGCGGCTCGAGATCGGTGACCAGCGCGATGTCCTCGCCGATCAGGCGCCGCAGCATCTGCTCGAGCTGGCGCACCAGGACGTTGACGTCGATGACCGTCGAGACCAGCACCTGGCGGCGGCTGAAGGCGAGCAGCTGGCGGGTGAGCGACGCTGCGCTCTCGCCGGCGCGGATCATCGCCTCGACCTGGCGGCACACCTCCGGCCGGTCGGCGACCGACTGCAGCACCATGTTGCCGTAGCCGAGGATCAGGGTGAGCAGGTTGTTGAAATCGTGGGCGACGCCGCCCGCCAGGCGGCCGATCGACTCCATCCGCTGCGCCTGCTGGAACTGGGCCTCGAGGCGCCGGCGCTCGGTGATGTCGTGGAGGATCACGAGGATCGTGGCGGCGTCGCCGATGTGCACCACCGAGGCGGACACCTCGACCGGGACCCGCACGCCGCCGGCGTGCACCAGGCGGCGGAGCCGCACCTGCACGCTGTTGTCTCGCGTCAGGACCTCCCGTCTTTGCTGCGCGTCCTCCATCTCCTCGGGAGCCATGAAGTCCTCGACGTGGCAGCCGACGAGGTCGTGACGCGGCCGGCCGAGCAGGCGCAGCGCGGCCCCGTTGGCTTCCAGGATGCGCTGCTCCATGTCGAGGACCAGGATGGCGTCGTTGGCCTGCTCCATCAGGGCCCGGTAACGCTCCTCGGAGGCCGCCAGGCCATTGAGCGACTGGCCGAGCGCCACGGTCTGGGAGAATTGCACGGCGAGGCTGGCGGCGAAGCCCAGCCACGAGCTGTCCGAGAGGTCCTGGTGCTCCGACGCCAGCACCAGCACTCCGAAGGTCTTGCCCATGACCACGAAGGGCACCACCAGCGCCGAGGACCGTTCCAGCTTGGCGAGGAAGTCGGCGCCGGCACCTGTCGGCGCCAGGGGGGTGGGGTGCCCGGAGGCGGCGATCTGCCGGATGAGCTCCGGATGGCCGAAACAGTCCTCGGCGGCCTGCCGCATGCCGGCGCCGATCCCGGAGTGCGCCTGCAGCCGGTAGCGGTTCTCCGTCTCGGCAAGGTACAGAAGCCCGGTCGAGAGCCCGGCGGCGTCGAGGCACTGGACGAGCACGTCGCCGATCACCTCGGGCACGTTCGCCGGCTGGCCGAGCACCTCGGTCAGGCTGCGCATCAACGCCAGCGCGGTGGCCTGGATGCCGGCCTCGCGCAGCAGCGCGCGGTTCTGCGCCGTCTGGCGCTCGAGCTGGGCCTGGACACGCTGCCGGTAGAGCACGGCCAGCTCGGCTTCGCCGCCGGTGGGCAGCGTCGCCGGCGTCGCCACGGCGACGTGCAGCACCGCGCGCAGTGCCTCGGAGGCGGCGCTCAGGTCGGCGGTGCGGGGCACCAGGGCGCTGGCGCCCATCTTCCTGGCGAGCTCGCGGTCGGCCGCCTCGAGGTAGGCGGAGGAGAACAGGACCACCGGCACCGCCGCGAGCTCGGGGTCGCGGCGCACTTCGCGGCAGAGGGTGAAGCCGTCCATGGCCGGCATGCCGGCATGGGCGAGGATGGCGTCCGGCCGGGCGGCGCGGGCTTTCCGCAGAGCCTCGACGCCCCCGGCCGCGGTCACGACGACGTAGCCCTCGTGGCCCAGCCGCAGGGCGGCGAGCTTCAGGTTGAGCGGGTCCTCGTCCGCCACCAGGACGGTGCCGCCGGCGCCCTGGCGCCGGGGCGCGCTGAGGTGCGCGCGCACCACCGCGAGCAGGCGCGACGGCTCGATCGGCTTGGGCAGGAACTCGGTGAGCTCGCCGGCCTTGGCCCGCAGGTCGCCGAGGCGGGAGATCATGCCGGTCACCAGCAGGGCCGGGATGTCCTGGCGGCCGGCCTGGCGGCGCAGCTCCGCGAGCAGCCGCATGCCGTCGGTGTCGGGAAGCACGTAGTCGAGGATGCAGAGGTCGGGCTGCAGCTCGGCGGCGGCGGCGAGCGCCGCGCCGCCGTCGCCGGCCTCGGCGACGCGGTAGCCCTCGCTCTCGAGGGCGACCCGCATCATCTTGCGGGTGATCGGGTTGTCCTCGACGATCAAGATGGTGTGGCCGCTCATGGTCCGGCGGCCTGGCCCTGGCCGGCGAGAAAGCGGGCGACGACCAGCGGCAGGGTGCGGGTGTCGATGGGTTTGGTGATGTAGCCGTCGCAGCCCGCCTGCATGGCCTTCTCCTCGTCGCCCTTCATGGCGTAAGCGGTGAGCGCCAGGACGGCGATCTCGTCGGTGGCCGGATCGGCCTTCAGCCGCCGGGTCAGCGTCAGGCCGTCCATGCCCGGCAGCTGCAGGTCCATCAGGATCAAGCGCGGCCGGAAGCCGCGGAGCACCGTCAGGGCCTCCTCGGCGTCCACCGCCACCCGCACCTCGTAGCCTTCGGAGCGGAGCAGCACGCGGACGAGCTTGAGGTTCGCCGGGTTGTCGTCGACGATCAGGATCGGCTCGCCGGTCACCGGACGTCCTCCCGGGTGGGCGGGGTCGCCGGCCGTGCCGGGTCCGGTGGCGGGTCCGGCGCCGGCACCGGGACGACGCCGGCCCGCGCCAGCGAGGCCAGGAGGTCCTCGCGCTTCAAGGGCTTGGTGAAGAAGTCGTGCAGCGGCCAGCCGCTGGCCACCGGCTCCGCCACCACCGTGGTGGCGATGACCGGCACGGCGCGGTTGGCCGCGGTGGCGCGGATGGCGGAGAGCACCTCGAGACCGGAAGCGTCGGGCAGCAGGAGGTCGAGCGTAACGGCGGCGAAGGCGCGGTGGCGGCAGTGCTCGATGGCCTCGCTGCCGGTCGCCGCGGTCTCGACGGCAAAGCCGGCGGTGGCCAGCTCGCGCACCAGCCAGGCGCGGTCCAGGGCGTCGTCCTCGACCACCAGCAGGCAGGGGGCATCCGGGTGCGGCGGCGGCAGCGGGACGGCCTCGACGGCCGGCCCGGCATGACCGGCGCGGGGCAGGACGGCGTAGAAGCGGCTCCCCTTGCCCGGGGTGCTCTCGACGCCGACCCGGCCGCCCTGCGCCTCGACGATGCGCCGGGTCAGGGCGAGGCCGAGGCCGGTGCCGCCGTATTTCTTGGCGGTGCCGGCGTCGAGCTGCTGGAACTCGACGAACAGGCGTCCCAGGTCCTGGGGGCGGATGCCGATGCCGGTATCCTCGACCTCGATGCGAAAGCTGAGGGCGTCCTCCGGCGCGATGCGCAGTACGACGTTCCCGTCTTCGGGAGTGAACTTGAGCGCGTTGGAGAGATAGTTGTAGAGCACCTGCTTGAGCTTGGCAGGGTCGATCGTCGCCTCGGCGGCGGCGGGATCGACCTCGAGCGAGATGGCGATGCGGCGCGAGGCCGCCAGGCTGCGCAGGATGTCGCGCACCTCGGCAGAGAGCTTGCCGAGATCCACCGGCTCGGGGAGGAACTCCATCCTGCCGGCCTCGATCTTGGAGAGGTCGAGGACGTCGTTGATCAGCCCCAGCAGGTGGCGCGAGCTGGTGAGGATGTCGCCGAGGTATTCCTTGTGGTCGGGCGCCA